>NZ_CP014308.1:600000-793818 GCF_001557535.2 Burkholderia sp. PAMC 26561 | reverse complement strand
TCATGGAGACGGCGAGCACAGAGCGCTATTGCACGCTTGGCGAGATCTTCCGTCAGTCGTCCGGCATGGGGAGACCGATCAAGGAGCACATCGCGCAGTTGCGGGCCACTAAAGGTCTGTCTGAGGCGTGTACCGGTGCATTGAACCGTTTCCTGGCGTCCGGCGACGAGGTTCTGTCTTCGATCTTGTCGACCTTCAATGCGCCGTTGCTGATTTTTGATAACCCGATCGTCGACGCGGCGACCAGCCATTCGTCCTTTGACATCAACGAAGTGCGCCGCCAGCGCATGACGATCTATATCGGGATCCAACCAAACCGGCTCGAGGACGCAGCGCTTCTCGTGAACCTGTTCTTTTCACAGCTGATCGATCTGAACACTTCGGTGCTGCCCGAGCACGACGCGTCGCTCAAATATCAATGCACGCTGGTGCTCGACGAGTTCACGGCCATTGGCCGAGTGAACATCATCGATACGTCGAACGCGTTCATTGCGGGCTATGACCTGCGCTTGCTCACGATTATCCAGGCGGTGTCACAGATGGAACGCCCGTCGTTGTATGGCAAGGAAGGTACGCGCACGCTCGTCGTGAACCACGCGGCCAAGGTGGTTTATCCGCCTAAGGATCATCAGGAAGCGAAGGATCTGTCCGACGCACTGGGCTATTTCACGGAAACGTCGATTTCAAAAAGCAGGACGCCCGGTAAGCCGCGCGGTGAGAATCATTCGGATCAGAAGCGCGCGCTGATGATGCCGCAAGAGCTCGAAGAGATGGGACAGGACGAGGAAATCTTGCTCGGCTTTGGTAAGCCGATCCGCTGTAAGAAAGCGTTCTATTACAACGATCCGGTGTTTGTGGACCGACTCAAGGAAATGAGCCCGTCGTTGCGCGGTCTTGGCGAAGACCTGCCGACCGAGACGCAGCTTAAGGCGGCCGCAGGCGCGAACGAGCTCTGCACAGGCGATGTGCCAGTAATTGATCCGATCGAATGGCAGGCAAAGCGTCGCGCCGCGACCGCAGTACGGCGTGAGGACGGAACGCGCGTCGCGCGGGCGACGGATCTCGTTGCGATGCGAGATGCCGAGGTGTCAGTCGCGCTCGCGGCCGTGCTCGCCGAAGGCGTCTATGCCGACTTGCTGGAACTAACCGGCAAGCGATTCAACTTCGCGGACACAGGTAGCCAGGCCAGCGCGGCCCGTGGCTCTCGTTCGCCTATTCAAGAGGAAATCACTCATGGCTGAAAATAAACCCATCGATTCATCACGCGCAGGCCACGATGCTAGCAAAGAAGCGTCTGACGCGTCAGAAATAACCGCCATCAAGGCGGCTCGTGACGCGTTCTTCGCGCGTGCTCGGGATGGTCGAGCAATGCCCGAACCGTCGTCACCAGAAGTTCTCCGTGCCAGCACAGCAACTCCGACAGTACGCGCCGCAGGGCTAACCGCTCAAGGCGTCGGCCGTGCCCCGAGCAACGTGTCGGAACCTATAAAGGCCCCTGAGGAGCGGATCGCGTCTCGCCATAGCGGCGATGGCATGTTGGCTGTCGGTGTGTTGTCTGATCTCGGCAGCGAGAGAGCCTATCGAGTATGGGCGTCGGGAGACTCGGAAGATCTGAAGCTAATCGCAGATCCGCAGGTGCGTGAAAAGGCGTTCGAGACGATTGTTGACAACATGCATATGCCGCAGTACCGAGAAGCTTTGTCGCAGGTCGATTACGGTCTGGAGCGCGAGGCGTTGCGAACTTTTAACGCACGCAGCGATATCAAAGTCGAAAGCCCCACGTCGGCCGCAAATAGCGCAGCGCAGGCCCCGGCTGCGGTCACACCTGTTAGCGCGCCGGCGGATCTGTCCGCCGCCGCAACTACAGTGTCGACGCCGCAAGCGCCAAACGCGGCGCACGACAGCGAGGCCGTTGAGGAAAACGCCATCGAAGCGGTACCAGCCCCCACGCGCCAGATCTTGCCCAATCAAGTGCCGGATTCCGAGAAGCGCCGCGAAGCTGAGGAAAAGATCCCGCGCCGCAATGCCGGCGCGCGTCTGCTAGACGCTTTTACGCGATCGCTTGTCGGCCGTGAGCGCACGGGCAGCGCTAACGAGATTTCTTCACCGGCTGTCATGACGAAGGACGGCTACGCCGTGCCTGAGGCAATTGCATCCCGCTACGTCGTGCGCGATGGCGATTTCTGGCGCTTTGATGAGAAGGATCCAAGCAACGCCGATAAGCATGAGCCGAAGTTCACCGACAAAGGCCCGCGCCTGGCAACACGTGAAGACGATCGCGGCACGGCAGCAGACATGGTTACCGTTGCGCAAGCGAAGGGCTGGCAACAGATCACGCTCAAGGGAAGCGAACCGTTCCGTCGCAACGCATGGATGGAAGCCCAGCTTGCGGGAATCAAAACCCACGGATTCGAGCCGAAAGAACAAGACCGCGCGATGCTCGAAGCGGCACGCCGCGAGCTCGACACGTTGACCATCACCGCCGGTCAACGTGTCCCCGACGCTTCGCGACCGCAGTCGCCACCGACAGCGGCACCTACAACTGAACTGAGAGCCAAGCAGCCGCCCGAGCGTCGAGTGGACAACCTTAGTGCGGCTGCGTCCACCGCTGCGGCGCCAGTGGACACACTCTCACAGGCCGCGTCTGCTTCTCCGGCCACTCCTACCCCTTCAGAGCCCACCGCTCCGACTCCTTCTGTTAGATCGACAGAGCCGACCGCAATTTCAGCATCGGCCGAGCCAATTGTTCCTGAAATACGCCCGGCCCCGGTACAGCCTAATCAAAACGTGCTCTTAGCGCATGGCGCAGCACCGTACAAGCACGACAAGGACAACGCTGACAGTTACTACGTCTCATATCGCGAATCCGACGGCGCCACAAAGACGGTATGGGGTAAGGATCTGGAACGCGCTATCCGGGATTCGGGCGCTGAGTCAGGTGACGCACTCACGCTTGAAAACCTCGGCTCGCGCCCGGTCACCGTCAATCGGTCGATCAAAGATACTGAAGGCAAGGTAGTAGGAGTCGAGCAAATCGAAACGCGGCTCAACGTCTGGGACATCCAGAAGCAGGAAAGACAATCTCCGGACGCTCAGGACTCGACCGCTTACGCAATGAACGTTGCGGGCTTGCGCGAACAGGTTGAGAAAGCGCTAGCGGGTCAGCCAGATAACGTCGTGCGGGAGGTGATGGATCGGCTGGCCGAGCGTCTTCAAGCCGGAATTGCAGTGCAGACGGAGCAGCACAAGGCGCCCTCGCCCGCACGAGATCTGAAGCTGGCGATTGATACGCGCCTGGCTCAAGTCGATGTTGACCGCGAGGCCCGTCAAGCAATCGCACAAGCGCCAAAACCACAGCGCAATCCTGAGCGCGACGTCGCGAAACAAACCGCACCGAGCGTCGCGCGATAAACCACACTTAATTAAGGAACGACCATGAATATCGCCGTAATCAATTTTTCGGGCAACGTCGGCAAGAGCACGATTGCGCGGCATCTGCTAGCGCCGCGTGTTCGCGATGCCAAGGTCATCGCCGTTGAATCAATTAATGCTGACGATGGCGCACAGGAGACTGACGAAAAATTTCGAGGTCGGCAGTTCTCGGAATTGCAAGCTCGTTTGTTGTCGGGGATAACGTGGTGGTTGACGTAGGCGCATCCAATGTCGAGTCCTTCGTCGCGCTGATGAGCGAATACGACGGTTCGCATGACGATTTTGATTTGTTCGTCGTGCCCGTTGTCAGCGCGGAAAAACAGCAACGCGACACCGTTGCCACCCTCTTAAATCTCGCGAACATGGGTATTGCCCGCGAGAAAATTGTTGTGGTCTTCAATCAGGTCGATCGAGTGCTCGGATTTCAAGAAAGCCAATTCAGCTCAATCTTCAGCTTCTATAACCTGAAAAGGTCGTTTCGCCTGGATCGTGACGCAGTGCTCTACCAAAGCGACGTCTATAAGTATGCCGCCGAAGCTGGCCGCAGCATGGATGCCGTGTTGACAGACCCAACCGACTACAAATCAGCAATTGCAGAAACCCCAGCCAGTTCCGAGAAAAACCGGCTTGTCGCTCTTTTAGGTCTGCGTCGCTTGGCCTTACGCGTCAACGCCGAGCTCGACGCTGTATTTGAAGCAATCGTTCGTCCGGCCATGACGATTGCTGTTGGTGCGCGCGATGAGTGAAACCGGCGAGCCAAACGCTCGCGTGCGGCGAGATCCGCTATCTCCCCACGTTCGCGATGAGGTCATGGCGGAGATATTGGGTGACGTTCATACGCTGCACAAGTCGGTAAGCGATCTCGCTGCAATCATTCAGACATCTGACGAACGATTGAGCGGCCGTATTGCCGACCTGCTCAAGGTATCGAGTGACTTTGCCAATGCACGCGAGGGCGCGATCGCGGAGCTTTCTGCCCAAGCAAGCATTGCCACCCAACGGCGCATTGCGGACTCACTCGGCGGCATATTGGCCAAGGTGGACCTCACGCTCGCGTCGATTGGAGGGACCGTGCGGGATAGCAATACTCGCCGGCTCATCGAGCTGTTTGCGGTCGCACTCGCAAGTGCGGCGCTGGCGGGCGCCGCAACCCTTGCCGGCGTCTGGGCGTTGATTCATTGAGACCGAACCGCGATGACATTCCAATTTGACGCGATAGGCGCGGGATTCGAGTTTGACGCGCACGCCCTCGCCGATCACGCATGGTCTGTCGCGCAGCGCGCTACGATCGCCACCCTGCAGGCGTTTTACGCAGAAATTGAAACGTGGCCCGCCGATGCGGTGGGCGTGGCTTGGGAAGCGTACTCGTCGGATATCCACGCCAGCCGGTGGGCGGATATGGCGCGAGCTGGAGAAGGGTGGTTTTTGGCGTACCTCTACATACGGCAACTGCGCCCGGAGCTTGATTTCTGGACGATCACCTTCAACCGCAAGCAGTTCAGCGCATACGCCGAATCGAAGCCCTGGACTGTGCACGCACCGTTGCCCCGTTGGGCAAATCGGGATCCCGTAGTACCGCGTGAAGAAGACGTCCCCCTCACGCAAAAGTAGTTTCACCAACCTATTTATCGAGGAGTAAGTCATGGTAAATCGAGTAACGCTGACTGGCCACCTAGGCGCCGACCCGGACGTGAAGGACCTGAGTGCAGGGGTCGTCGCCAATTGTCGACTCGCGACGACCGACTACTTTAAGGACCGAGCGAGCGGCACCATGAAAGAGGCCACGGAATGGCACCGCCTTGTGTTCTTCGGACGTTATGCCGAAATTGCACGGGACTTTTTAGCGAAGGGCTCTCGCATCTATATCGACGGTCGGCTGCGCACGCGCAAATGGTCCAGCAATGGCCAGGACCGGTACACCACTGAAATCGTTGTCGAATCGCTCGAAATGATTGGCGCACCACGTGGTCACGCTCACCCGGAAGGAGAAACCGACGCGGGCGCACCGATGCCAAGCGATGGAGACGAGTGGGTTCGTGCGTATGACGAAGCGGAGTTATCTCAGGGTATCGCTCAGTGAAGAGTTAAACGATGAAAAGAACCGACCATGATCTTCGCTCAAACGTTCGCGCTATCGCAATTCCGCTGTCGATCGATCAGCCAACAGTGGTCGAGTTTCTCGGATCGCCGAACTGGGCCGTGAACCTGCCGTTTTATTTGAAGTGCGCATTGGCCTCGATCGCGGGTTTGGCCGTTGTGTGGAAGTCCGCCGCGTGGCCCACGCTAATTCCGTTCTTTTTGTTGATATCGGGGACGGTCGGGATTGCTATCGCTATCGGCCTGCGTGCTGCCACGACGGCGCAAACACAAATTGTGATCGATAGCGTTCGCATGACCATGCGCTACGGCATTTTGAGCCGACGCGTAGCGAGCGTTGAAATGTATCGCGTCCAGAACGTCGAGTGCGTGAGCAGCTGGTGGGAACGGCTAATGGGCTTCGGGACGCTGGTTGTCGAGAGCAGCGACGTCAATCATCCCCGATGGACATTGCGTGGCATGCCGGATGTTGAGGTTTTGCGCGAGTGGATGAATCTTGCAGCGATCGCGCGACGGGACGCCAAAGGCATTCGCGAAGTCAACATGGGACGCGTCTGAAATGAGCCACGCCGCTAAATCCACTAAGCGTGGACGCCGTGCGATGGCAGCTGAGACACAGTTGGCCAAGCGGGTCGGATTTCGGCTGACTGATGCGGAACACCGTGCGTATCTGGCAAAAGTTGGAGCATCCGGCATGAGCGCGTCTGAATTTTTTCGTGATTGTGTACTGACCAACCGCACGCGGATCGTTGCGCGTCAACCGTTGAGCATCGACAAAAAGCGTGCGCTGCTGGTCGTCAATAAATCCGGCAACAACCTGAATCAGATCGCCCATGTGTTAAACGCAGCGCGTTTGGATAGTAGCGCGACGGAAAGTACCTATCTCGCGGCCCTCGATGCGTTGGAAAGCATTGAACTGCTTTTAAAGGCGCACCTGCAAAATGTTGCTTAGGGCGAAGGGGCGGCACGATGGCGTAAAGGAATATCTCGAGAAAGGCCGCAAGCTTGGCCGCGAACTGGAACGCGACGAGATGGACGAGCGCGTGGTTCTCGCCGGCGACCTGGAATTAACTGATTCGATTATCCAGTCCATCGACGTCGCGCCCAATGTCGACCGGTATTTGTCGGTCACGATGAGCTTTAAAGAAGATAACGTAAGCCGCGAAACGCTGGAAGCGATCACTGAAGATTTCCGAAAATTCGTCGGCGTCGCGTATCTCCCTGAAGAGTTCAATTTCTATGCGGAAGCGCATCTTCCGAAGGTCAAAAGCTATCTTGACGGTGCCGGCGCGCTGGTTGAACGAAAGCCGCACATTCATATCGTTATTCCGAAGCTGAATCTGATTTCGGGCGGTCACCTTGAAGCGCTGGGCTTCTACAAATCAAACATTCAGTACATCGAGGCATTTCAGGAACACGTGAACGCGAAGTACGGTTTGGCGAGTCCCAAGGATCATCGGCGCACGGGATTTACAAGCGAGTCTGAAATGATCAGCCGTTACAAGGGCGACCTCTTTAAGCCTGCGAGCCGCGATATCAAAGAGACGGTTCTGAATGCGATGCTGGATCGGAAGATCGAGCGCTACGACGATTTTTTGGCTCTCTTGGCTGAGCACGGTGAAGCGCGGCTACGCAATGAAGGGCGCGACAACGAGTACGCGAACGTGAAGCCTCAGGATGCGCTGAAGGGTGTCAATCTGAAAGAAGGGGTCTTTTCACGTGCGTTCATCGAACTGCCCACGCAAGACAAATTATCGCAGCTCTCGGCAGACGTTTCCGTGACGTATGAAGCAACTGGCAGGGCCCGTGAGACCGACGCACGCTATCTCGACGCATTGGCGCAGTGGAAGCAAACCCGTGCGCTCGAAGTGAAATATCTGAATAACGGCAACACCAAAAGTTTCCCCGCTTATCGAGCGGCATCCCTCAATGAACGCGTGGCCATGCTTGAACAGCGGCGTGACGCGTTCTATTCAAAACATTTGGATGATTATCATGAGTCAGGATCAGGACGACAATCAAGCGGACAACCAGAGGGATATGCACCAGGCAAAGCACGAGGAATCGGCGAACGCGACGCCGGCGACGGACGTGTTCGCGGCGATGGACGACTATATGAATTCGACAGAAGCGCCGGAGTCGGATCTCGAGTCGATCCCAGCTCGACGCCAGATTCCACGCGGCCCCGGATCGGGAAGCCTCGGCGGCCTCCCGCCCGATTCCCGGCGCGACATCCCCGGCGATCCCGCGGAACTATTCCCGAACACCGGCAGCATGGCGCTCTCCCAGATTCCAAGGAACGCCGTCCCGGCCTTCAACGGTATGCGAGGTATGTCCGGCGTCCCTGTGGACCGCTTCGCCCCACGACGTGCAGTGCTGGTGCCGGATCATGCACTTCACGAGCTGGAGCACGAACGCACCGTACCAACGGATAGCTGCGACGGAATCGCCATCGCGAGCGACCAGGCGTAAGGGCAACCGGTCGACGTGCCGATAGCGTTCTGTCGCAGCGTATGCGCGACGAGCGCGAACATATCGCCACGTTCCGCCGCGATGAGTACTCTGACATTCGCGCGAACTTGGATCCCCATCGATGCTTGCTGAGCTGTCGCACTCCACGGCGTGCGGCCGGAGAAATACGGATCACGGTGGGTCGCGATGGCGCAAGTCGAATCCGCGCTGGTGCCCGGCATTTGAACGTCTCGGATTTCTTGACCAAGGAACTGCACTGCCCTGGCGCGACGCATCCGAGATCCTTGGCGGTTCGTACCAGCGTCAGATGTCGGGCGCTGCCTCCCCTTAGCCCGCGAGCTTCCACGTGCCGCACTCTGGCGCGAGTACACGATCGACCGGGACGTTTTCCGGCGCGCGCGCCAGGACGCCATGGCGACGCAGCAATCCAGCGAACAATCACGCCGCGCTCAAATCAACAGACTTTCAATGTCGCTCGCGACGCGGCACGCAACCATCTTGATTTGCGGCCGTCCGGCCGGCGCGCGCTGGCGTCGATCGCCCGAATGACCAAGGCAGACGCAGAACAGACATTGCGCGGTCAGATCCAACTCGAGCGCGAAGGGTTGAAAGCGAAGTATGGTCAGCGTCATGGCGCGACCTTTGGTGAGTTCCTGCAGGCGCGCGCGCAAGCCGGCGACACCCGCGCATTGGTCGAGCTGCGCCGGATGCGTCCACGATCTCGGAAGCACCTCAACCTGAAGAGAATTGGATCACAGCCGCTGGCGAAGAGCACGCGCGCAGGAAGTCAAGCGTCCACAGGAGAGGACGCAGAAGATCCGAGCGGATCAGGCTACGACAACCAAATCATTTACCGGGCGCCGTACTTGAGCTACGAAGTGCATCGGGACGGCGCCGTGACCTATCGGCACGACGGGCGCAGCGTGGTTCGGGATCACGGCCTCGCGGTACGCGTGCTGCAAACGGATCGTGCTGCAGTTGAAGCGGCTTTGCGCCTCGCGCACGCCAAGTTCGGACCGGCACTCAAGCTGCAAGGGCCGGTCGAAATGCAACGGGAAGCCGCGAAAGTCGCGGCAGAAGCGGGCTTGTATGTCGAGTTCTCCGACAATTCTCTTAACGACATCATGCAAGCACGGCGTGTCGAGCTGATCGGCGATCGCGCGGCGGCTGTTGAGACGCGAACGCAAGATCGGTCACGCGTGCGCGATATCCCGGTAGCATCGCAGCCGGTAGCGCCTGATCGTGCCCCAGGTCCCATTCAAGACCCGGATCCGGTGCCGGATGGCGACTTACGTCCGCCCAGTCCCTTTGCGCCATCGTTATAAGGGTTTGGTTGGCACACTAGATTACCCGGCTGGCGCTCCTGGTACGTTTACCGTCGCGCTTGCCAGCGGCACTGGCTGCATTGTTCGCTGGTGATCGTCCCGCAGTTTCTCAAACCGAATTTTTTGGTCACTCAAAAATTTATCGCGACTCCATTCACCGTTGATTGACGGTAGCGGAGGAAGGTTCGCGTGCTGCCGAAGTAGTTTCGCTATTCGCACGAATTCCAAACCCATTGCAGCATACCCGTGCCGTCGTTCCCAAAAAAAGCTTGCATATTCAGGCGGGTCGTCATAATCGCCCGCGTTTGAGATCTTGCGATTTAGTGTTTCAATTTGATATGGCAAACTCAAGATTTCATACATTAAATTGGATGGTAGCGACTTCCAATTAACATTAAGCGTGAGGGGATCGAAGTCAGGCGTCTTGACGGTTGTTTGATAAATTCCGCCCTCTCCAGCGGGTTGCCCATAACTTGTGCCGTCATCACCTACGACTGCAACACAACCATCGACAAACCGATCTAGATGTGAAACGACAAGAATTGCCAAATAGGTAGTTTCTTTTTCCGATAAAGCAACCTCTTTCATTCGCTCCGTTTGGAAGTTAGCGATCCTCCTAACCAAACTCCGCCTAGTCCCGATAACGCGGGTATCAATGTTGGTATGACATTCCAATCCAAGTGCATGACTATTTCCTCGTAATACGGCTAGCAACAACGTAAATTTACGTTTCTCGGGACTTTAATCAGCCAATACGTGTACTGTGATTCGCGTTCAAGTCGAAAGAGCCTAAATGCACTTGCTCGTACTCGTGGATCGAACGGTGGCGATCTCGCGAGCGTGTTTCCATATTAGACAATTTTGGCACTGAACCCGGCGGGATGTTACGCGGACGTGGCTCAGTCCAGTATTAACCTATTTTCGGTCTGGCGTGCCCTCCACATGCGTTTGAGCAATGGAGGGATGAATCGTGCACAAGGAGCGCCCAGTGGGCGCGACCCTGACGGCGTAGCCGTCGGGGTTTCAAAAGGGGACACCCCTTTTGGCACCATATGATCGGGAAAAAAGCGAAGCATTTTTTGTCGAACATATGCAACGTGCCTCCGTTAATCCTGAAATTTCAACCAATACTCATAATTCCGCAATAGCACTCCAAAGTCCTTCAAACTACTGCGCATCTACTTTTCTTATCCTCAAAAGTACTGCAAAATTACCGCAATAACGCTATCTTGTGCTTCAATACGACAACATCCAGAGCCGATATGACAGACGACCTGAAAACCGCTCTCCTGGCACTCTCGCGCGAGTCGGATAAGCGCTCCGTCACCGCGCGTGTGGCCGAGCATTTCGCTGAAATTGAGGGAGCCCTGAGCGCAGGCGTTCAGAGAACCGCCGTGCTCGAAACGTTAACCCGTTACGGCATTGCGTTAAGCCTAAAAAACTTCGATAACATCCTTTACCGACTTCGAAAAAAACAGGCCGCTAATCCGACGGAGAAGAAAGATGCTATTCCTCCATCCACCGCTACCGGGAAGTCGGAATTAAAAAGCATGGCTCTCTTAACATCGCAAGAACAAAGCAACGCTTCGCTTTGCCAAACTAAAACTAGCGTTAAAACGCTGCCGGAGGACTGGATCACCGCTAAGTTGACGCCTGCTCAGTTTCGTCTGCTCTCGCCTAAACAAAGTAGAGCAAAAATCGACGCTGAAACTGCACAATTTTTTCCAAACCGATTTAAGCCAAACGCTGGCGATTCTTAATTCATCATTGCAGTGCGCCCATAACTACGCTAAAAAGCGGTCTGCAAAGGATGCTTGTATAAACATGGAGTATGGATTTAAATCTTTTGCCAATTAAAAAAGCGCTGACCCTCTTGTGGTTCAGCGCTTTTTGTTGCATTCACTTGCAGCGTCAAGCTAATGCTATGCAGCAAACACCACTTCAACATGGCCCGGTTTGGTCGAACGGCGTGCCGGGCCGACAACGATTTTTACGTCACGCCCAAGTTTGGCGAGACATTCGAGCATCTTCGCTTCACTAACACCACGGAATTGACCGCGCAGCAAATTGGACAGCTTGGGTTGTGTCATGCCCAGCACTTCCGCTGCTTGCTGTTGCGTCCATCGGCGGCCCTTGATGATCTCGCCAATCTTTGAGGCGAGTTGCGCCTTGACTAGCATTTCCTCCGCATCGGCCAATCCTAAGTCAGTATAGACATTGCCGCTGCTTTCTTCGTAGTCGGTCATTTCCTTTCCTTGGCAAGTTCTTCCGCGATCTTGAGTCTATCTCTGATCAGGTCCATATCCGGCTTCGGTGTCGCGATTCCGTGGGTCGCTTTCTTTTGAAAGCAATGCAGCACATACACCGCGTCGGCAAAACGCACCGTGTAGACCGCCCGGTAAGTCCCGCCTTCCGCCGATTCGACCACTTCAAGCACTCCCGCAGAACCAAATCCCTTGAGCGCCTTCGCGTCCACGTGTTTAAGACCTATCTGGGCCTGATGCAGCGCGAATCCAAAAGTGTCTTGTACGACTTCGGGCATCGCTTTCAGGTCTTTCTTGGAAGACGCTATCCAGCGCAGAGTCTTGATGTTTTCCATACCATGGATTATATACAGATGGGTATAAATCACAAGCTCATCGACGCTCGGCTGACCAAAAATAAGACGCATCCGAATTTCTCCGGATGCGCCCCGTGATCCCTACGCGCGGACTATCCGATCAATACGGAATTTCTTCGTCTTCCGGGTCCGTTATTTCATCGCTCTGGTACACGTCGGCAACACTGTCCGACGCTTCCCGCTTTGCCAGCACCTCCGGAAGCCAGCCGGTACCGGCAAGGCGAAGCTCGGCGGTCGCTGCGGCATCGCCCTTCTTCATCGCAGCGAGCGGCGTAGCGGCTTCAGGGGAAACCGCCGTCGATACGACTTCCGCAATTCGTGCCTTCGATACGTGGTTCAGATAACTACTCTCCGTCGGCGTCCAGTACTTGGTCATATCGACTTCGAGCAAGTCAGCGAGTGCGTTGACGGGGTGCGCGGCTTCGGTGCCGGTGACGCTATCGAGCGTCGAAGCCACACAGAATGCAAACAGGTTTGCCATCACGTCGTCGCTTTGTTCAATCAACCAAGGCAGCAGATTCGAGCGCTGTTTGGGCAACATCGCAGCCCACTTGCTACGCTCGGCATCGATCTCCTCCCATGCGGCGCTCGCTTCCATGTCGTCGGCCTCGCGCAGCAGCTTGTCGTGTGAACACGTGGCCGATACATGTACGCCGGTTTCCTCGCCGTAGTAGTAGAGACTTGAAAACACCGTAGGGATCAACCGTTGCATAAGGACGGCTAACGCGATGGTTGGCTTGGCTGCAAGCTCAACCTGAACGGCGGCGGTGCGGTGAGCCGTCAAGCGACGGCATAGTTTGTCGCTGTGCACGGGCTTGGCCTTCTTCGGTTGATCTTGTCCATCGCCTTCATGGGCCGGGCTCGTCGCTGTGCCTCGCTTCACATATCCGCGCTCGATCACCACCTTACCGGCGTGGTTCAGCAAGACAAACGCTCCGGCGCTCGCGAGTTGCTCGGGCGTCCACACTTCCAGTGCTTCCACGAACTGCTCACACGTGTTCTGCGCGCCGCGTGCGGCGTCCTCAAGCGCATCGCGCGTGTCGTCGTCCTCGTCGATGGTTTCGTCGCTGTAATAGGCGTCGAGGGCGCTGCTCGCCTTGTCCCGCGCCTTTTCAAGCTTGGCATACTGCACGGCTTCCTTCTTGGTCATATCGCGCGCTTGCGGCGTGATGTGGGTGTACGCGGAAAGCTCGCTAAAGTCGCGCTTCACCCGTGTTTCAACAAAGCTCCATCCTTCGGCTGATACGTCTTGCGCGATGACCAGAAGGCGCTCAGTGGCCAGTTGTTGGAGCAACGCCATATCCGTGATGTATCCGGCGTTTGCGGACTCGCTGAACAGGTCGCGGCGCACATATCCGCCAGCGGCGATGTATGCGTCGAGCGTCACGAACGCGACTAATGGATTTTCACTGACGTTGATTTCTTCTTCAACAATGGCCTCACGCAGGTGATACGGATCGCGTAACCACGATTGCGCCGCTTCGAACCAGAGGCGTTCTTGCTTGTCGTGGTCATCGCACAAGGCAAGCGCCTGAATCTGCTCGGTGGTCATGCCATCGTCTCGGTACACGTCCAATATCTTGGGCGATACGTTGGCGATCTTCAGGCGGCGCTGAACAGCAAGTGCCGGGATGGAAAACAAAGCCGCAACATAGTCGATGCTGCGCCCTTCTTCGAGCAACAAACGAAAAGCAATCGCCTGGTCTGCCGCATGCATCGGTTAGGTCATTTCTTGAACTGTCCTCTTTGACGCAGGTCATTGAAGCGTCAGCGCTTTGCACGCGATGACGCATCTTTCGCCTGTACTTTGTCCGAGCGCGGAGAATCACTTGCTGGGACGTGACACTATCGTTACCGGTCGACATGCCTCATCCCGCTCCTTAAGGAAACGAGCGTTCTGCCGCTGATGACGTGCCGCAATAGTTTCGGCTTCGATTACACGCGCAAGCAGCGCGGCGTTCTCAGTAGCGAGGCGCCGCTGCTCAATTTTCAGCACCTCGATCACCGCCCGTTGCTGCCCGAGCTTGTCTTGCCAGTTCTCCAGCTTGCTTGGCACGACTCGCTGTTTAGCTGCGTGGCGCAATGCCTCAATCATTGCCTTGTGGTTGGTATAAATGGCATTGCGGGCAACACCAGCTTCGCGCGCCAGGTTCGCGACACTGAAATGGTGGCATCGTTCCAGCGATGCATCGTTACGCGGCGCTCCATTGACCAGCCGGTCCAGTGCATCGCGCAGTTTGCAGTCCGTTTGCTGCAGGCGCTTCTCGTAAGGGCTCGGAACTGGGATTCGGCTCGATTGACGGTTCGGGTCACGTGGCATGCGCATCTCCCTCTGCATCATTCAGTTGCTCCAGGATGCGGTCGCATTCTCCGATCCTCGTCTGTGCCAGCGTCACGCTCTCACGATCAAGGATATGGGACTGGACCAGGCTGACGTTATGCGCACGCCGTTCTTCCCACACCGACCGGTGTTTCTGCGTCACGGCGAAGTTGACGCAGGAGGCGCACACGCTTTGCGTTCGCAGGGCCGGGTTGGGGCCTTTTTCGCCACCCAAACATGACGCAGTTTCGCTTCGGTAGACGCAGTAACCCCAGTCGCACACCCCTAGATGGAGGTCAGTTTCCGCCATCAAAAACTCAACATAGGCCTGTACGCTGCCGTCACGCGTGCGCCCCCGGAATCCGGAACGGCCAGCGATCATGCGGCCGGCCTTGCCGCCGAGCGACACAGCCGTGAGCAATTCTTCAAGCGCATGGCGTGTCTCTTCGCGCGCATGACGGTCGATCAGTTCATCAAGGACGAAGTCTGTGCCGACATAACCGCGATCGGTCATCACCCGGCTCACGTGGCCGAAATGCGAGCGTAGCGCATCCAACCCGGTGCGATCGCGCTTCCCGACGAAGCGCGCGAAGGTCTTGCGTCCCTGGTGAGTGTTCAGGTGCCAGGGTTCGCCGCGGTAAGCCGGCAACTCGATGAACGCGGAAAAACCCTTGTTTAGACGCATGATGATGGTCTGGATTGCCGGCAGATGGATGCCGGCGGCGGGGCCCATTAGACCGGTACTACTGAACGACAGCCAGAGCTCTGCACGCTCACTACGTTGACGCATCGGGGCCGAGAGCCTCTCCATCACCGCGATGGCGCGCTCGACCGGAGCGGGTGCCACCCATCTATGCGGATCGCCATCAGCGCTGCGGGCGGTCTTGTAGATGCGCCCGACAAGGTAAGCGAACTGTTCCGTGCCGTCGGCCGATGGATGCCTTTCGATGCAGCCGACCTCAAGCCCCAGTATCTCGGAGACGCGTGCCCCGATCAAATAGGCGACGACGATGAAACAAGCTTCACCAATGCGCGACACGAGCTCGCGGACCTGCTTGGTGCTAACCATTGACTCAAGGTGCCATGGCTTGTCCTCGCCAGGCAGCGTCGAGAATCTAAAGTCGGCTATCTCGTCAATCACTACGAAGCCTGCCTTGCTCTGGCTGAACCCGGCGGCCAGCGCTTCGTCGTATCGAGCCTGAGCTTTATGCCATAGCACGATCACGTCGTCGGCGGGCGTACCAATCAGGCGCAATGCTGCTGAGACCAATGGCACGGCGATTTCGTCAGGAGTGTACGGCAGCCAACCACGGTCGCGGTCTCTCGAACGCTTGATCAGTGCCGCGATCGGCTCGTCGATCGCCACCTCGGGCATGCGACTGCCCTGCAGGTAGAGCAAATGCAGGATGCCAAGATAGCTATTTAGGGTCGCAGCGGACAGATTCTTGCCTCTCTTGATGCCGGGTCGCTGGGCGACAACGTCGATGAACTCGACCGCAGCGTCGCGGTTCAAATCGGCAAAGCAACGGCAGCCGCGTTCGGCCATCCATCGAATTAGGATGCGCAGGATCTTAAAGGCTGAGACCACGGTACCGTCATGCACACGCTTGCGGCCGGGAGGCGGGTCGACCTTCAGGCTCCATAGGAAACGCTTGGCTGCAACCGACCAGTCTGCCCATATCGGATCGCTGAAGGGACTGCCGTCGTGCATCCTGAAGCCCCAGTCGAGCGAGAAGTCACTGAGGCTCCCGCCCGGACGCAGTCCGTCAAGATGCCAGACGGTGTCACCCAGCAGCGATCGAGTCGACACCCGGATCTCTTCGTTGGCAGCCCGCGGCTCGGGCGCGAGCATCGGCTTGACCATGTTCACTCCAGCGCCGGCAAGCGCGGCAAGACTTCGGCCAATACGGCCGCCTGCGCATGCAACGCGTCCGGGAAGTCGGGCAGAATATCCCGCACCAGGATGCGGTAGCTGGGTGCGTAAAGCAGTTCCCAGCGCAGCGGATCGAGCTGTTCGCGAGAACGCTCAAACGCCTCTTTGGCTCGGAGAATACGAGCTAGATGCGGCGCGTCGATCGGTATCACCAAGCCCGGACAGCGCAGGCAACCGCCAATGTGCGGACAGGTCTGCCCTACCTGCGTACCGGGTGCCTCACCAGCCCGCGGGTTCAGGCAATCATGACCGAACGGCGCTGTCGCGCGAGTGGCGAGTTCCGGAGCGACGATGTCGCGCTGTATTGCATGCGTGTCGGCCTCACCCACAATCCACCCGACCATCAGACGCTGCAGTCGCGCCACGATGTCACGCCGAATTTGCTCAGTGCGCGGCCCCTTGACATATACCTCAGTTGTCGTCACCGACACATGGTTAAGGACCTTCTGCACGTGCACGATGTCGCCGCCCGAGGCCTGGTAGTGTTCGGTGGCCACGCTGCCACGCAGAAGCATCGCAGCGAAATCCGGCAGCAGCGTGCGCGGACGCTCTGGCGCAGCCCGGTTCCAGATAGCGATGCGCTCGTTGGATCGAGCAACGAACCCTGCGACAGCATGCGTGATTGTGCTCAATGAGACTGGCGCGACGGTGTGCGTCTTCTCGCTCTTGACCAGGAACAGATGCTCTCTATCACGCAGCGATGCCTGTGGGACCAACGGTGCGGTCATTGTTAACAGCTTGTCGATGAGGTTCGGTGCGGCGTAGCGTCTGCGACGGTCGAACGAGCGGCGCTGCGCACGCTTCAGCTTGTCACCGGCCCGCCCCTTGTCCCAGTCGACGATCACCCGGAACTCTTCCAGGGGATGCGGCCGCTGACAATCCCGCCGAAACAATATCAGCGCCTGCGGATTCGCCGCCGTCTGGATTGCCAGCGCAACGTAGAACGGCAGCAGTGCTTCACCCGTCAGGTGCAGGTAACCTGCTAATGTGCGTAGTCCCCCGTGACGCGTAATGATAGACCTGTTAAAACGATGCCCGATGAGAGTCAGTTGCGCCGCTATGACCCCGTCGCTCACCTGCGCGAGGTCGCGAATCAGGCGGTATAGATCCGCCGATACTCCTGCGGGCACGATGTCCTGGTTCAATATCTGTTGCCCCAGCTCAAAGCGCTCCCAGGCAGCATCAATTTCCTCGTAGCATGCCCGCAAGATCGCCTTGAGCTGGTCCTCGGACAGGCGCCCCCGCAGCGGGTGCTGGTTATTACGGTTTGGATAGGTCCGAAACGGGAAGTCGATGCGCTGCGGCAGGCGCGATGGATGGAGCCGTTTCGTCCAATTCACAAGGTTGCGCAGATAAGACAGCAGGTTGGCACGTGCTGACAGCGAGCGAGGACTACCAGCAGGGGTGGTCTGTTGATCCAGCCATAAGATGTAGCGTCCGATAGTCGCCGTGTTCAGGTCGTCGGTCGACGCAATGCCGCGGTCCTCTCCTGCGAAGCGCGCAAAGATCTGCAGCGATTGCCAACAGGCGCGCTGTGTATTAGGCGCGGACGCCACGTGGTGATGGCGAAAGGCATCCGCGAAGACGTAGGTCACATCGTTTGGCAAGGCGAGCGTCATCAGGTCGTAACGCCGGACGACGTCGCCCCAGCCATCGTGGAACACGACAACGCTATCGCTTCCGATCGCCTTCCCGGCACCGGATGCGGTCATCAGGCGCCGGTCGATCTTTGCGCGGTTAGCTGCCATCGAGGATCAACTCGCCGTAAAGGTAGTCGATGCTATCGCCCAACTCGCGCTCGTTGACCTCAACGCAGCGCAGGTAGATGGCAGTGCTCTGGATCGAGCTGTGGCCGAGCAAAACTTGTACTGTCTTAAGCGGATTAATGTCTGGCTTAAGCAGCGCTTGACGTTGTAGCCTTACCAGCATGGTCATGGCGAAGGTGTGCCGTAACCAATGGACGGAACCACTTAGGCCCGCGGCGCGAAACGCCTCGTTGAAGACGGCCGACATTCGCTCGCGAGTTATCGCTGCGCCTTGGCTATTCAGGAAAAGGGCATCGGGCGGTCGGTAGTCCGAATGCTGCCGGCACAGGGCGCGGATCTGCGGCGTGCGGATTTCGTCGATGTAGCGATGCGTGCAATCAACTAACCGGATCGGCGGATATGCAGTGCGCGGCCGATCCCCCTTCGTGATGGTCAATGCGACGCCAATCAGGGGCCTGTAATCGGCGTCAAAGTGCGCCGTCTCGGGTATCTGGAACACCGACAGGCCGCAGAGTTCCTTCCGACGCATTCCAGTGACTAGCGCCCACTCAGCGATCAGGCGGTAAGGCATCGCCAGCCGGGCGAAGAGAAGTTGCAGTTGGTCTACACGCAGCGGGCGCGGCAAGCGCTCGTGCTCGGACACAGTCAGCGCGTTGGCCGACACTACCAACGCTCCGGTATGTAAATGGCCAAGAAAAGAATGTCGTCGCTCGGCAGACACTCGTACATCGACAAAGTGAAAAGGCAGTTCCTCGATCCGGCCTCGGTCGCGAGCCCACTTGTAGAAGCGACAAACCGTATGGATGCGGTCGTTCACGGTGGATCGGGCGTAGGGTCGGCCGGTATGTGGGCTGGGATTCTCCAACATCCGGTTTCGATACGCGGCGATGGTGGCTTCGCCGATCGCCTGCCACTCAAGTCCGGACTGCTCGAGGCTGTCGAACCAATCGTGCAGATGCTCAGCGTAGGTGCGAACCGTTTCCGCTGCGTGCGAGCGGCCAGGGATTGTCGCCAGTTCGAACAAGTAGGAGAACGCCGGTTCGATTATGGCCATTCGATCAGAGAGGAGAATCGGAAAACCGGCCGGTATGCCCGGGTTGCACGCAGCCGCTCGGATGATTCGTGCCATTGGTGTCCTCCGTACTTCTCGTGCTCATCCACATCGTCAGACAGTGGATGGGCCGCAAAGCCTTGCGGCTCAACAACAAGGACGGTCGGCGTGACCTGCTGTTATCAGGGACACGAACCGCCGGGTGACGCGAGCCAGGGCAAGCTTGCCCTGGCTCGCGTTAAGGAAACTCCTTCGCCAGATTGAGGACTCCCAATGACAAACGAATGACAGGGAGAACAGGCAGGACACTTGAGGCGCGTAACCTAACATCGGTTCGCGGGACTCGTTCTCGATCAGCGAAGCCGCCACGGCTTCGGCTTCAGTCAGCACCTTGACGGGGATGTTCATGTCGGGGTTGATCTTGCCTTGATCCGCTAATAACTGGAGCGCGGCGAGGCGACGCTGACCGGCGCAAACGCACAGCTTCGGGTTCTTGCCGCGTGAGCCTTTCGCTGGGTGGGCCACCAAGTTCTGTAATAAGCCTTTGGCTAAAATGCTGTCGGCCAGCCCCTCGATGCCTGTTAGCGCTCTACGGCGCACGTTGAGCGGCGAGACGCTTAACCGGGACAAAGGAACAGACGCTATCGACGTTTCAGCAAAACTTGTTTCCAGCACCGCTCCGATTGCACCCGACCCGTTCGCATTCTCTGCCACTGCAACATCAACTGAACGATCATCCATCATTTGCTTCTCCGATTTTGGTCTTAGCGATGTGCTCGACCACTGAGTACATAATAGGCCCTTTATGCCTATTTAAACAGTCTTTAATTGTAAACTAGAAGTTACACGTTTTATTGAGTTAATACCTTTACCATTGATCGCCAATTCCTTATTATATTGAGGTGGCCGAGCATATTGCTAAGGCCCGTTTTAAGGAAATAAGATGTCGAACCCTTCTGATGTATCTGCAATATCCGCGAATCCAATTCCGGAAAACCTTCGACACCACTTTCTTCCTAGGCATCTAGGAGGTCTAATGCTGAAAGGGGAGTTTCTGGTGTACGGATGGCTAGGGAAGCTGTCAGAAGACTATGGTGGAGGGCTTTGGAACTTCTATGACTTGTCAAACGGTGGTTTTTATATGGCTCCGTGCGATGAGAAACGATTTAAAATCGACGTATCGGGAAATTATTTCTCAGGCGAAATGAGCGCCGATGCCGCAGGTATTGTGGCATCGCTATTTGCCCAATGCGATTTGGCCAATCGATACGGCATCGATAAACTCATCAATCAGTATCATTGGCTTCGCGATTTCGCGATTCAACATGCGGAATCTAATTTGATCATGAGGGCCATCGACTAGTCACCGGAGGACCCGGTCGAGAGGCCGGGTAACTCGCTCGCCTCGACACGCCCCGCTCTTGCAGACTGGGGGTGAGCCGACCGCTAAACTATCGCGCGCACCGTCGCGCCTGGAGCGAGCGGCACGGGGACCCGCGCTAGTAGCGCGGGGAGAGCCGCGGACCCGAAGCGAAGCGAAGGGGCGCGACAGCTGGGCCGTAGCGGACCACGGTTCGGGGTCGTCCAGTGGCCAAAGGCCACGGTGTATCCCCCGCTTTAGCGGGGGCTGGATGCCAAAAGGCGTCTCACGCAGCGCAACTTAACTTTTTTGAGGAAGAGACGATGGATCAAGCAACTACAATCAGACCGGAATGCCTGCGCCCAGCAGCTGACGGCTGGTTGCAACCGACCGGTCCCGAGGTTCGTGAGGTTATCGAACGCGCCGGTTTCACAGGAAGCAAAGCCGGGAAGTATTTGGGCATAGCCACTCAAGAGACGGGTGGCTGCCGCCAAGTCCGTAAGTGGATCGCTGAGGACGCGCGCATCCCCTATTCCGCGTGGGCGTTGCTATGCCACGCTGCGGGTCTGGGCCTTATTTGGGTAAGTGAACCGGTTTGAGCATCAAGAGCACGTGCCAAACGCGCGCGTCTGGTGCGGCGCTGTCCGCGTTAAATCGCATAGTCGTAATATGCAACGAATTCCGCGTGTTTCGCGTTGCCCAGGTCAAACGCCCCAGTTTGCATAATCCCGTCATAGTGGCGCAGGTCTGAACCCACAAATCCATTGCCCGTGAAGGTTCCGGCGTAACCGAGCATAGAGTATGTGGCGGTGGCGTTATATCCGACGACAATGCGAGCGGTTTCATCGCTTATTCTTTGCATGGACGAGCGGCTCATACGTCGACAGAAACCGCAGAATACCCGGCTCCAATACTGCGGCTGTAGCCGTCGCCGTGGGTGATGAACTTCCTCGCGGCCGTCTTGCTCGGGTTCACCTTGAGGCGGTCCGCGTGTTTTGCCAGTGCCTGGTGAATCATGGTTTGAACGCTGCTCGCGCCGTCCCAATGAAGCCCAGGCAATTGGATGCGGTACAGGTCCCCGGAACGGAACTGTTGAACGGTGAGACGTGTGACTCCGGCCTTTCTGAAGTTGCCGGCGTAGCGGCGGCTCACGCTTGCAATGGCGCGCTCCACCGCAGCGTCCGAATAGCGGCGGCTTGACGTGATGTAGTCGGCGCCGAACCGGACTTGCTCGCCGTCCGTCATGTGGTGGATTGAGCCTTGGTAGTCGATCGAGCCATCGAAATAGGCTGCTTTGAATCCCTTCGTGATCGATTCGACTTGCGCCGCGTTCGGGCCATCGGTCCAGCTCACATCTATCGATGCGCCACCGCTGTAGGTGCTGCTACGCACGGAAAACTTAACCCCCGGAAAGGCTTCCTTCAGCGATTGGCGAATAAGCTTGGCGGTTTCGGCACAAGTAAAATAATTAGTCATCGTAGTTGTCCTTAATATTGAGTTGAAAACCTAGATCCGTGTGACGCTGACGTTCCACCACGGTGCGCCGTCGAACACCATGCGAATGCGCGTGCCATTTAAAAGGACCTCTTGGACATCGCCTTTGGCATATGCTTTTTGGTGGGCCTCGGAGGGCGCGGGAGGAAATCCCGCTTCGTTGGTGAGGTTGCTTGTGTGGGTGGTCGTTGCGCTCATAAATCCGTCCTTTGCTTGTCGTTCTGTTTCATCTGCTCTTCGGAGCCGCCTCGACGCATGTTTTGCACGGGGCGGATTCGGCACAAGGGCATGCCCGGAGGCCGCAGCGAAGCGCAGCCGCAGGCGAGCATCGAACGGGTGAGGACATGGCGCAGCAAACCCTTGTGCTGAAGCCGGTTCGTGCTATGCGTCGATTAAGAGGCGGCTTTGAAGAGCAGAGGAAACGCGCTTTGAACGACAGGCAAAGGATGGAGCGCGGCGACGTGGTTCCCACACATGCAACCTCACGTGCGGGAGCCGCCAGGCTCTCGCACACTTGGCGCATCGCGCCACTGTTCAAGGGTGGGTGAGCGGAAAGCGATTGGTTTGTAACTGGGTCGGTCCCGCGTCAGCCTAATTTTCGCGTTTTCAAATTCCGCGTTCTGGCATCCGGGATCCGGTGTACGATACTGTATGGATATAAGGGCTATTCACTTAGCGCCAACGGAGCGATCATGTCGGCGTGAGCGAATTTCAACCTACCCCTCTTGCGGGCTTCGACTACCCTCGGACGTGGAACCAGTTTGAAGAATGGTTTGCCACCGAGGACGACTGCGCGCGTTATCTTCAGCGACTGCGCTGGCCAGATGGATTCGCTTGCCCGGATTGTAGAATTAAGGGTGAACCATATCGAAGTAGCCGCGGACGCCTGATCTGCAGAGCCTGCCGCCATTCGTGCACGGTTACGTCAGGTACGATTTTAGATAAGACACGCACGCCCCTCAAGGTTTGGCTGGCAGCTGCGTGGCATATTACGAGCCAGAAATCAGGCATGAGCGCCTTGGGTTTGCAGCGTGTACTGGGCTTTGGTAGTTACCAAACCGCCTGGACCATTCTGCATCGCTTTCGGCGGGCGATGGTTCGCCCGGGGCGAGAGCGCTTGCAAGGCATCGTCGAAGTAGACCAGAGCTATCTTGCAATTCGTGATCGCCGTGTTACCCCCGTCGGTAAAGGCACGAGGGGGCTGACCACTAAAGCTATCGTGGTGATTGCCGTGGAAATCTTGGTGCCAAAAGGGTTCGGCCGTATCCGTATCCAGCGAATTGAAGCGGAGTCGGGCGCCAACATCGTTCCGTTCGTGAGAGAAGTCGTGGAACGCGGCTCCGTGCTGCGTACGGACGGCGCAGCCATCTACCGGGACCTGCGGGAGGAATATCAGCATGAACGGACGGTGGTCAGAAACGTGATACCGGCGGATGCCATTCCAGCTCACATGCCGCTGCCTGGCGTACATCGGGTGGCTTCGTTGCTCAAGCGCTGGCTCCTCGGTACACATCAAGGAGCAGTTAAGCCGGCCCAGTTGGAACACTATCTCGACGAATTCGTGTTCCGCTTCAACCGACGCGCGTCACGTTCTCGCGGCCTTATTTTCTACCGCTTGCTCGAACAGGCCGTTCAAGCCGACCCGATCACCTACCGTCAGATCGCAAAAAGAACATCTCGCGACGCTTAAATTTCGGCTTGCGGGATGGTGGCTCTAAGTGGATAGCCCTTATATTTGTACAGTATTAGAGGGCGTTTTCATGAATCGCACCGCCGTCCAAGCGCAGCCGGTACGTCTTCCAGACGAGCGGGCGCGTTCTATCGATGCCCTACTTGACGAGACTATGTATCCCGGGTCGGGAGGAATAAGTCTTTGGCGAGGGACGCAATTGGCGCGTGCCCATGGGCGTACCGTGGACACGGGTTACGCCGCACTATCAGCCGAGCTGCCTGGCGGCGGCTGGCCGTTGGGAACAATGACCGAGCTGCTTTTACAGCAGCCGGGGATCGGCGAAATGCGTCTGCTGGGTCCTGCCATGGCGGCGGTATTAGATAAGCGCTCGATTGCACTGATCGCCCCGCAGCAGATTCCGAATGCGCACGGTTACGCCTTTATGGGCATTGATCCAGGCAAGCTCATGTGGCTGAAGGCTGCTAAATCGTCCGATGCGCTGTGGGGCGCGGAACAGATCCTCAGAGCAGGCAGCTGCGGTGCCCTCGTGCTCTGGCAGCAACATATCCGCGCCGAGTCGCTCAGGCGCCTGCTGCTGGCAGCACAGAGTTCCGAGATGCTGTTTGTCGTCATGCGGCCGCTGGCGCGGGCCCAGGACTCGTCGCCGGCGCCCCTTAGATTTGCCGTTCGGGCGGTCGCTGAGGGCGTCGCCGTCGAACTGATCAAGCGCAAAGGTCCCGCTGCACCGGCGCCGATTATGATCAAACTTTCTCCATCGCCCAACTTGATCAGCGAGCATCGTCGCGTCCAACGGCGCACGGTCGAACTGCCCGTGGCTGCGGTCGAGCACGCCGCGATCACCGAATAGTTCGTACCGAGATCGATGCGATGGCCAAAGCCCTCCCTGAGTTCGCACCATTGAGCCTAAAGGAACTGCGTTCGCTTTGGAAGAAGTACCGAGGCAACGAAGATATCGAGCGGCTCGTGTTGGAGGTTCAGTTCAGCCGGGGTGTAATCAACGAAGTCGACGACTACTTCAAGATCATTCATCGCACATGGAGACAGGAAAATTTGGGTGAATTGATCGCGATCGAAAAATTGCGGCTTGTGTTGGTCAAGCAGCACCTGCGCCAGACCGTCCTCGCCGAGATCAAGCCGGCGCCCAAGGGAACGAAGCCATCTGAGCCACCCGAGCCCGAACCTGCGTTGGTCGACTGACCGGGGCCCATGACGCACATCAAGGCGGGTTCGATAAATGTTGGAACTACAACGACTTATGGGCTTTCAAGTGATGTTGTCCACAACGCTGTCCACAAATTGTGTGGACAACATCGTGGGCTCGGTATCGTGGCGAGGATCAGTCAGTGATAGCGAACTTGTCGCGATCCTGGTCCGCGATCCAGCGAGGGGGCTTGCCGCGACCGCTCCAGGTCGCGCCTGATGCGGGATCACGGTATTTTGCAGCGACAGGCGCCGATTGCTTCCGCGGGGCGCGGCTACTGCGTGGCTCGAGGTCTTCGGGCTTAACTTCGTATAGGGCCATTTGCTCGCGGATCCATTCGATCGCGTCACTGCGCTCGGCGTTTCTCAGTTCTTCAATCTGCTTTTCCAGTGCTTCACGTTGCGCAAGCAGGGCGCGGTATCCAGTGTCCGTCATTTGGGTCGTGTTTTCTTCTATGATTAGTGATGTGAGTTCGACCGATAAAGGCTCCGGCCGTTCCAAAAACGAAGATATGGCAAAGCAGTTACGTGCGCCGCTCTGTGCCAATTGTACGTTGACCAGGACGTGTGACGGCGAAGCGCAATCGACCCTTGGACGATTCGACATTAGGTCAGGACAAAAATTAAAATGAGCACGCAACTAAGCAATCGGTGCAGGACATCCCTATACCGTGTGATATTCGGTAAGCCCAACAGTAACGACGAACGCATCGTCTTCCTGATGGCCGGCAGCCGAGAAGCCGCGTCCAAGCGGGCGACATCGGTACTTGCGGCGCTCTTTGACATCGAGCCGCTCGAAGTCTATCTGTACAACCTCGCGTCCTTCGTCGACCTGGTCGATTCGGGCGTGAGCGACGACGAAGACCTTCGTATTTTCGAACTGGGTTGGAAGGGACCCATGGTCAGTGTATGGGCTGAACACCCCCTGTTCCTCACCGACGATTCATCGCTCCTTGGCAAGTGGGCCGAACTCTACGCGGACCTCGCCAGCGCGACGGCAGTGGAAGCAATCAGACGCGCTCGTTCTTAAACTTATCCCGCAGCCACGCTGCTGTTAACTTCACTCGGTGAACCTAGTCGGCCTTCTGAATGGAGGGTTCGAGTGGCGGTCCAAGCGCCGACGCTCACGGAACGTATTCGCGGTGCTCCTCGGCTCAAGCGGCAAGCCGATACTGGTAATACGGCTGATGACGATCGTCGAGAATGGCGTATTGAGCCGCCAGGTTGGTCGGGTCTGGATTGAGCCAGGCGTTTATGTTCTCGGGCTTGATCGGGACGATACAGCGGTCGTGACCGGCGAGCGCGTTTCCGCTGGGGGATCGTCGGTGACGGCCGCAAACGACAACAGGTTTGGCTCACCTTTGCCTGTCCACTTCGACCAGAGGCAAGCGATCAACATGTCCTGCGGCGGATTGGGCTTGAACTCGAGCACGAGGTTTTCCTCTTTCTCGCCTTCAGCCAACTCACGAGACTCGACGCGGTGACGGGGTACGTTTTCATAAAACGCGCTCACCAGCATCAGGCCGTGTGTGTATCCGAAGAGGCCCTTCCAGAAGCCTTCGAGGTTGTCTCTCCTCGCGTTGTACGTTCCGGGATACTTGGTGTCGTAGAACGCCGGCTTGCCGGCGGGACGACATTGATACCGCATTGGCTTCACCACAAGCTGACCATTTTCGACAACCATCACCGGCGCGTATTGCCCGGGAAAGATCCGTGAGTCACGGTCCTTCAGCTCAGTCCGGTTGAAGTCCTCCAGCTTGCCGCGGATCCAAGCGATCTTGTCGGTCGCAATCCGCTGGCTTTCGGTCGCCGCTTTGGTGGTCTTTGTCAGCAGCGTACGCTCGGCATCGGCCAGCCGCGTGCGCTGTTTGAACAGGTCCTCTTCAAGCTTCGCCGTTTGGCCAGCCGAAAACTCGACGATCGCTTCTTTGATGCGCGCCTCAGCATCCGTTTGCGGCAGCAGGAACGGCGCTTCCATTCCCTTGGGAATTTTCGATTTGCTGCCACTTCGGCGGTCCCAAAACAGTCGAAAAAATTCATCGATGTCGATGTCCGCGCCATACACGTGCACGTATTTGCGATAGTCCGCGGTGATCTGAGCCGAGTAACACATGACGAATGCTCTCCATCTCTTGTTCGTGAACCATGATACCCGCGTGGCCGGCGCTGGTCGAAGAGGTGATCACCCTTTCACTAACCAGTCCTATCGCACAATGGGAAGCGCTGCCCAGTCAGACGTGTAGGCGGGACTGCGCCTGTCCTGATTCATGTGCCATGTTCTACGCTGCTCAACCGCGCCGACCTTCAATGTCCCACGTCCGTACTTGTCGTTGATCGCATCAAGTGCAACCATCATCTTCGCTTGCCGACTGGCATCGCGACCGAAGAGCTCGCCTTGCTCAATCGACGTTGATTGCAACTCGTGAAGCAGCACCCCGGCCTTCGCATACCGGAAACCCTCCCGATAGATCTGACGCAGCCCGAACAACGCCGAGTCGACCAGCGTCAAGGTGTCCGACGTCGCTGAAACGAGCGGAACATTGATGGCGCGACTGTACTGCGGGTCGTCGCGCTTAAACGGACTCGTGCGAATAAAAACCTGAACCTGATTGGCGTGCAACGCTTGACGACGCAATCGCTCGGCTGCTGTCGCGACAAATTGCGTGACGGCCTGCGTCAGCTCATCGAGTGTATAGACGACATGACCGAAGCTGCGCGAGCAAAGCACTTGCTTCTGCGGCTGCCCCGCATCTTCAAAGCCGTAGCACGCGATGCTATTGAGCTCGAGCAGAGTCCGCTCGAGCACTACGGAAAATTGCTTGCGAATGAACGAGGGGCTCACGCGTTTGAATTGCAGCACCGTTTCGACACCCATCTCATGCAGACGCGCGCCAATCTTGCGGCCGACGCCCCAGACCTCGCCAACGTCCACGCTCGCAAAGATACTGTCGCGCTCTTCTGCCGTCAGTATTCCGATGTCACATACACCATGCCAGACGCGTCCCACATTCTTCTTCGCGATGTGGTTCGCCATTTTCGCGAGCGTCTTCGTGGGACCGATGCCGATGCACGTGGGAATGCCAATCCATTGCAGCACCTGCGCGCGGATCTGAAGGCCATAGGTTGTCAGGTCACAGCGAAACCCGCCTAGGTCGAGAAAACATTCATCGATCGAGTAGATCTCCTGGACCGGCGAATACTGGCCGATCACTGACATCATGCGGTCGCTGAGATCTACAGCGCGTAATTTGAGCTGAGTGCGATAAGTCCGTTGGTGCGCTCGAGGTCGCGAATCTGGAAATACGGCTGCCCCATTCCCACTTTCAAATTTTTCGCTTCTTGCGATCTCGCGACTGCACACCCATCATTGTTGCTGAGTACGACGACAGGTTTTCCGATGAGCGACGGCCTGAAACACCGTTCGCACGAGACGTAGAAGTTGTTACCGTCGATGAGCGCAAAGGTGGTCATCGACGTTTCTGCGGATGCAGCAGCTGACGCAAATTCCACGTGACCACACCCCATACGCTCATCTCCTGCCCTTCGACGAACGTGATCGGGGGATAGAGCGGGTTCGCGGCATGCAGACGAACGACCCCGAGCGTTTGTACAAGCGCTTGACCGTGAACTCATCATCGACGCAGGCAAGGACCACTCGACCATGCACCGGCTCGATTGAACGGTCTACGATCAACCGGTCGCCATCAAAAATCCGGGCATCAATCATCGAGTCCCCTTCGACCTGGAACAGGAATGTAGCGATCGGGTTGAGCACGAGCACGTCATTGAGATCGATGCGCTTTTGCGTATGGTCCTGCGCCGGACTGGGAAAGCCTGCGGGCACCTTCGCCAGCACTTCGATGAGAAATGAGCCTGCGGCGTCGGCGGTGATGGGAATCGGGCGGCTCATGGACAGACAGCACTGTATGGATGTACAGTATTCGATAACCGGTTTTGAAACGCTGAATTGCCCCTTTTTAGTCGATTGCGGAGGCTGTTATGGATATGCTTGTTCGACGAAAGCATCCGATGCCGGAGATGGCGGCCTTCGTCGCGGAACTGCGAGCGGCCTTCGGCGACTCGGTGGACGAAGCGGTGTCTCGCGGGAAGAGCGGCGAGCCAACGTTTTACGCGCGGGAAAACGGGCGCACGGTCGGTACGCCGCCAGCAGACCATCACAACGCACGGAAGGCGTCCGAAGACGTTCGCGCTCGTCACTATTGCGACGGGTGTGACGGAAGCTGCATCGGAACCGCGATCAGGTGCAGTCAGCGCATGACCCAAACGATGCAAGTCCAACAGAAACGCTAGACGAGGAGTTGCATGTTTGTAGAGAATGAACGGCGCGCAGAATTGCTGTGCTTCCTGGTCGTGACCGCTGCAGCGTCGCATAGCTTGACCAGTGAATGGCGGGTCGACCACGTGGTCGAGAGTTGCCGGCTCTGGCTCAGACGAAACGCTGTAAAGATGCCGTGGCTTGAGCGAGTCAACCTGGGGCAGCTCGCGTTACGACTCGCGAGACGCGACCTGTTTAAAGCCAAGGTCGTGATCCGGCAGGCGCACGTTCAAGCATTGTTCACGGGAGATATGGCGTTGAATCTATCAAGCACCATGGTTCAGGTGTCTTGGCCATCTGCGCGGACGCTATTGCGCAGCGCTCTTAGCAGTATGGTCACAACCAACAAAGTCTATTCACCGCTCGATGCGTGAAGCGTCAAAACGGTCTCGACCAGCAGTGGGGCCGGTCGTGGGATATATTCTCCGCAAACGGAGCGGAAGATGATGAACGCAGAACTGATCGATATCCCTAGACAAGAATTGGTCCATCTACTCGATTACATGGTGTGGGAAATGAAACACCGAGGACGCGCAGATGTAGTGACTTGGCGCGACGAACTGTTAGCTCGGGTAGATGGTGAGACGCAAGACGTGCTGCGAGCCATTGCAGTTTGCGACGACTACCTAGCGCCGGAGGGGTCGGTGGAGGGTCGACTCGCTCAAGCAAAGGCGTGGCCCTCCCTAGACCCAAAGTGATAGTTGCCAGCAAAGCGGCGACCGCTTCAGCAGCACATTGTCTTTAGCCGATTAGTCGGCGAAGAGTTCTGAAAAAATTGTCTCGTAACGGGCATTGGCTCGAGTTCGACAATCCTAAATCCAAGCGACTCATAGCGTCGCGTTTCCCGAGCCGCAGTCAAACCGAACACAATTTCGAATGCGACGCTTGGGGGCGCCGGCAGTCCGAAGCGCATCGCACAGCTCGAGGCCTTGAACAACGACTCCAGCCGAACGCCCGTCTAGAAGTTGGCCACGGGTACGGGTACGTGAACATGTCCACGTTTAGCCGTGGGCGCGACGCCGGTGAGCGGTATATGCTGAGCTCTGCACCGGCGGGTCACAGAGACTGAATGGCCGCAATCACACGTTTGCCCAGTTGTTGCGTGTTTGCCTCAGTCCCGCCCTCATACAGCGTCGAGATTCTCAACTTCTGTGCAAGTATTCGAAGCACTGGCATAACGGGCGTTACCGGGTGCCCATCTTGCTCCAACTCGATGGGGCCATTCGCCATCCGCTTGAGGACATAGCCATCGTAGGTCTCCTCCTCATTGGTTGATGAGGCCGGCTCCCAGGACACTTCGTTGGAATTTCGTAATAGTCCTCGAAGTAACTCGGCGGCTTCGAGCGTTCGCCCAGCCCAAGCACGTGACAACGCATAGGTAGCCCCGCCAAAGAAAAATACCTCGTCGGGTGCGAAAAAATAACGAAGCTTCTTGCCCGGGAAGGCAGCCTGAAATGCTGCTTCGTCCCCGTGGCCAGACACAGATATAAAGAGGTCCCGCTTCCGCTAAGAGATTTCCTCGCGAATCCGGTCAGGCGACACATTTTGATTGATGGCTTCTCGCACTATGCAAGCATCAGTCTGCGTTTCGGTAGATTCGGAAAGAATAGCTCGCCAATCGTTACATCGTATCGTGTGGTGTCGCGAGTAGTATTACGGGCGTTGTCCTGCTCTATCGATTTCTCGCGCAAAGCCACCGTGTATTGAGCAGCTTCCGGCAGTGGGATAACCTGCTGGACGTCCAGCAAAACCCGCGAATCAACGGCGTGAGGACGCATTTGTACGCATCGGATGTCCATCTTCCCTTGCTTGTTTAGCCAAAGGACCGCTGTTGTAAGTTCCGACGAAAAGTTCGCCGACGCAAGTACGATACGCACGGTGTCTGTGAATACGATAGGCCCCTCATCGACCTCCAAGAATTCGCGAATCGCTTGCTCCGGGTCTTCACCCGACCCATTGTTCGTTAGATACTTGCGGTGGGCGGCCACTGCTTGTTCGAATCGCATTGTGGAAATCATCGCCGCATATCGCAACGCCTGCAGGTCCATATGGGCACCCTCGTCGCGCTTCAACTCGACAACTACCAAGTTCGCGTTCTCATCCACGCATAGCAAGTCGATTCTGCGATTTGCTCCAGCCCAATCGCCGAATTCTTCTGCAAGTACCTTCGTTCGCACACCGGGCGTGATGGCTTCGATATGTGTGCGGACCGCACGCTGAATATCGGTCCTTTCACGCAAGCCGAGATTTCCGAAGGTGCCCAGCGGGATTGGCTGAAGACCAGCGCCGGAGATTTCGAATAGAGCCATGTGATTCCAGTTTTCTAACGGGCAATCGTTGGTTTATCTATTTGCTGAATGCCAGGAGCGCAGCCAGCTGTCTGGATTTCAAAACAGCGTCAAGTTGAACAGTGCGAGTTTGGTTCGCTGCAAAATGCATGCGAGCAGTGCCCAGCTTTTCGGTCTTGCTGAACATATCATCCATCAGCACCTGGTCAAGTTCGTCGACGTTGGGAAGCCGCCGCACATCGGCTCTTCCAGTGTCCCATGCAATCTGCACACCATCTGGCGCTTCATAGATGTGGATTTTTCATTATCCGCAGGTATATCGCGTTGTCGTAACACGACCTGTCCGCGTACGGACCGCCTCGCGCTTCTCCTGTCATGTTCCAGAAGCATCCCCTCGCCACCCATGTTTTCTGTCACAACCGATGCCGACTCGTTTGAATGTGTTGATTTGCCCTTGCTTTTGCGGAGCTCCCTATTGCTCATTAACCTTACCGGTCTCGGCAATCGCTGCAAGCGCAACACTCTGGTCGGCGTACCACCGGATTAGGCATTCGCGCTCATGGCATTGGTGCTCACGGTAATTCCACTGGGCCCGAGTCCGCTCTCTGAATGCAGCTGGGTCATCCGCAACGGCTTTTGCCTTGGCATAGATTGCTGCCAACTGAACATCGTCCGATGCCAGCTCGGCGTCGCTGCAAATGATGTGCTCGGCGACAGAACGAGCCTTCGTGCAATCAAAACTGGTTTGCTGGAAAGAGGCCGCCGGAGCTGTGTCCGTCGCCACCGAATCGCCTACAGCGGGCACTGCGCCGTTTTCCTGTGCCCAACCCGACAGCGGTGTCGCACGCACAAGCAGGTCAGGCCATGGGTACACCTTTTTGAAGGCGTTATCCGCGGAATTTAGCGTTTGCTTCAAGACCATAACCCCTTTGCCGGTCGCTTCATTGATGGCAAAAGCGGCCTGCTCAGTGCTGCACTCATGTTCCTTGCAACCCTGCGCGACCAGATAGCCGCCTTGCGACTGGATGCCCGCTGAGTTGGTCACGGCGAGCCGTTCAGAGATTTTTTTCCAGTCAGATCGCGAAATGCCGTTGAATGCAGAGCGGAATCGTTTGTCGTTCACGACGTCAGAAGGATACTTACCAACAAGCCAGCTGAAGTCCTGGACCGAATGAGCTGCAATAGGTGCCGCGACCGTGCTAGCAGCGGGCACCGCGCCATTAGTACCGGAGGTGGCCTGCGTTATCGCGTCGGACTGGAGCGTCACCTGCTCACCCTCGCCATGAAGAGCGCTATGGTGCGAATACATGATGAGGGTCAAGACAACCGCCACCACGGTAACTGCGGCGGACGCCGCCGCCTTGAGCGGAACGTGGTCATTGCCCGAATGGACCGCTGGCCGCGGCGTCACCTCCACTGTAAGTTGGGACTCAAACCACTCGCTCGCCTCCTTAATAGCGGCGGAGGCCACCGCCTTCTTACGCGTGAAACTGAATGTCTTGTATCCACCGTAGGCAAGCGCAAATCCTGTCAAAGCGAGCCCCATAGGCACGCTAAGGACAGCCATTAGGAAACATCCCAACAGCGCCGCAAACAAAGGACCAACAAATCTAGGGACTCTTGGCCACGCCTGCACTCTGACCAGAAGTGCGCTCGCGGCTGCCTGCAGTTCGCCGCGAAGTCCACGAGCCGCCGCACATTTGTGCTCCAACTCGTAGAGAGCCAGCATCGCTTTCTCTTTCTCGGCAAGCGAAACCGTACCAATATCTATGGCCAGCTTGATGGCTTTCGTTGTCAGCGCCCAGTCTTGAGCGAGTGTGTTGAGGAACGGCCGGTGCTCCTCGAGCGTTACCGCATCGCCGATGTCAGCATCGTGAACATAAACGCCATGCGAGAGAAAATACTGTAGTAACGCACTCGTTGTGCGTGACTGCACCTTGTGAACGAAATCCTGCGTGGCCTGTTCCCTTTTTGATAGATTCTCAGTATTCATATATCCAGTACCTGTGTTCGCAGGTGCGTAGTGAATCTCCCGACGGTTCTTTTTCTCGCCCTTCAAACTTGTCGTATATCTGATTCCGGTACCCGGAATACTTGTGGTGATGCGTCCACGTGTGTTGTATGTGAAGCCCTTTCCACCAAGAGACGTGCTAGTTCCGCTCTTGCTGAGATTGATGCGAATACCGGGCGCAATTTTTATACTTTTCCTGAAGCCCCAACCCATGTCATCCCCCGAACACCTTGTCCAGCGAACTAATGCCGCCTGTCCGACAAGGCAAAATTCTGCCCGTTGTTCCGACGGCCGTACACTTAATGTGCCGGCCGTCGGGCCAATTTAGTCTCAAGCTTCAGCGTTCGGAGAGATGGCCTTCGTCGCATCTAGCCAAGCCATTTCCAGGCGCGCTCTGCTGCCCGCGTTAAGTTTGCGAAGCCCAACTTCCCGGGCCATCGCCGGCACGCCAGATTCTTTGTCGTGCCCCACTCGCATCATGTCAAACGCGAGTGCGCGAAGTTCAGCAAGCGAAACCTCATCGACTGACCGTGCTGTGCCATCGACGGGTCGTCTGAATCGAATCTGCGTTTCGGCGAAATCATCTTTTGCACGGAAAAACGTGCCTACATCCTCTGGGTCGCTGCTGCAGTGCTGCAAAGCCAAGCGTACGACCCGGTCCTGGATTTTCGCGCCCGTCCGAACCCAGCCATGAGCCCGTGCAATGCGACGCGCGAGGACTTCGTCGCGAACTGGTCCTTCCACTCGTACGACGTGCTCAATCAAGCGCAAAAGCGTCGGGTTATAGACGATGTCGAAGAAGGCGTTAGCATCAACGGCGTAACCCTCGAGCGTCAAATCGACCTCAACGAAACGTTCCTCAACCGAGTCGGCTAGATTTGAAACGGAGGCATTTCGAGCGTAAGTGACAGGAAGCACGGTAGCGTCAACTGCGGCATCGACGTCCGACGAAATATGGGCCGCCTCGGCCGAGTGACCCACCTGTTCATCCGGCATTGCCATAACGTCCGCGATGACCTGCTCCGCAAGGACTGTCGCCTCCTGCTCGGTCTGCGCTCGCTTCGCCCGCTGTTCGGCGAGCAGTTCCTCAAGCTGGCGATGAATCTTTTCGAGGGTTCCCTGCATATCAATCCACCAGTCGGTCGACCAGATACGCAGAATGTCCCAGCCTAGCCCGCGCAAGACTTGCTCACGCAATTTGTCGCGGTCGCGTGCGGTTGCCGAACGATGATAGGTCGCGCCATCGCACTCGACACCGGCGAGGTATCGTCCAGGTGCGTCCGGGTCGACTACGCCAAGGTCAATCCGGAATGCAGAGACGCCGACTTGCGGATGCAAAGTCCACCCCCTTTCGGTGAGCGCGTTCGATACTGCTTTCTCAAACGGACTCTCGAAGTCTCCGAGGCTGCCTGCGACGGCCTCGCCTAACGCACGCGCACCACGGTCTGCGAACTCCAAGAAGTGCTTCAAGTCACGAACCCCGAGGGCCTGGCTTCTCGACAAGTCCATCTGCTCCGGACGGAAGCTACTGAAAACACGAAGCTCCTGTCTTGCACGGGTAATAGCGACATTTAACCGGCGCTCGCCGCCCTGCTGATTCATGGGGCCGAAGTTCATCGGCATGTTTCCGTCAACCCCCGGGCCGTAGGTCGTTGAGAAGTACATGATGTCCCGCTCGTCGCCCTGCACGCTCTCCAAGTTTTTCACAAACACTGGTTCGAGCTGCGTTTCGAGAAAGAAGTGCTCAATGGAGGGGTCCCTGCGGCGTTCTTCGTCGAGCAAATCCTCAATGAGCGATTGCTGTTCAGAATTAAACGTCACGACACCGATGGTCAAGCCGCTGTCGTGGAAACCAGGTGCTTTCATCTTGCCGACTAGGTCAGCTACAAGGGCTTTGGCTTCTGGCTTGTTTGTCCGCGCGCCGCCGCGCTCGTACTGACCATTTGCAACATGAGTGAAGCTGACAGCACGGTCGTTTGTGACCGGACTCGGGAATGTCACCAACCCTCCGTCGTAGTAGCGATGATTCGAGAATGCAATCAGGCTTTCGTGGCGGCTACGGTAGTGCCACGACAACTTCATGGTCGGCAGATTGGCACCGATACACTCTTCGAGAATACTCTCCAGTTCGGTCTCGACGTCCGTGTCGTCAATGTCCGATTCCGCGCGGTCAAAGAAACTCGTCGGCGGCAGCTGTTTGGGGTCGCCAACCATGATGACCTGCTTCGCACGCGCCATCGCGCCAATAGCGTCCCACACTGGAATCTGTGATGCCTCGTCGAAGATGACAACGTCAAAGTTTGCTGTTTCAGCTGGCAAATACTGTGCAATCGACAACGGGCTCATTAAAAGGCACGGCGTCAAGCGCATTACTGCACTCGAGGCCTGAGACATCAATTCCCGCAGAGGCAGGTGCCGAGTCTTCTTTTGCATCTCGTAGCGCAATAGGCCCCATTCAGAGCCTCGCGAGACACGGTCCGGTGAAGGATGTCCCGCGGACAGCTGCGCACGTACCCATGCCTGAGTTAGGCCAATGAACCGTTCATCAAGCTCACGGAAATCCCGAATGCGTTTCTCGTGCTCTGCGGAAACAAATGTACGCAACACGTCGTCGACGTCGACGACCGCGTTCAACCACCATCGGCAGTAATCGGTCTCAAACGCCTCCTTCACGCGCTCCAACCGGACTGCGCCTTGTTCAACACCAGCCACGAGCGGAGCAAGCCCCAACGCAAGAGCCGATGCGCGGGTCTTACGCCACGCACACCAGGCATTCAACCGATTCGAGCTAGCCAAGACGTCGCTTGCACGTGCGGCCAGTGCGGTAGGGATAAGTGCACCCAGAGTCGCGACATCAGAACTCGGCAAGCCGCTCGCGACTGTGAATTGCGTCACTGCCTGATTAAACCCCTTTAGTGCCTCGGCATACATACGCCCGGCAGCCGCAATCGCGCCCGTCGGCTCAAGCAGAACATTACTATCGCCCAGCAGCAATGCAATCGGGCTCTTTACCGCCGCCAGCGCATCAGGCGAATTTGCCATCAATGCAAGCGCGCCCGATAGCGCCTCGAAGAAAATAAGCGCTGGTTCGATTGCCTCCAATTTTGTCTGCAGACCGTTCCATAGTCCGCCGGTCTTCGCGGGGAGGTCGTCAAACTCCTTGAGACGAGCACCGAGCGCAACCACGTCGCGCATCTTCTTGAGGTCCGCCGACGCGACGGCACCAGCACTGCCGCGTTCGATAACGCTGAAGTCCTCGTCCTGCCAATAGCTGCTAGCCACTGCTGCTGCCAGCGCACCCTGAAAGACGACGTATGTCTTCGCGACAGCCAAATCCGTTTTATATCCAACCCAAACGCCGTCTGTCTGTTCCTCGAGTCCGGAAAGGCGATTGATTAACTGGTCAATCTGACGAAGTTCTCTGATGCGAGCGAGGTCTTCACGCGCCGTCTCGCCACACTGACCCCGGCTAACCGGGTCAAGCCCAACATCTTCCCAAGCCGCGCGTATGCGAGCCTGTTCGAGGGCAGTTTGGAAGCCAAGGGAAGCCCGCGCGACATCAAGTTCCGTCTTCAGTCCCAGCCATGCGCCCGATGTCGGCAACGACAGTTCGTCGAGCGCTTTAATTTCTTCTTGAAGTGAATCAATCTGCTTGAGACGTTCGATGTCACCGCCAATGTCGGGCTCGCCTCCGCCGGTCGACAGGTCCACGAGTTTCTTCAAAAGCGAGCGGCGGCGCATCATGCTCATCGGCCAGGACGAATCCTGCAGCTCCCGCCACTCGAGCTGGAGTTGCTGAACCGTTGCCGTCGAAATACCGTCTTTGTATTTGAGTGACAGTTGGTCAACCACGTCCTGGCGCTTTCGCAGCAGCTCAATGCCGGCGGAAAGCCGTGACCTTAGCGATTTGTTCCACGGCTGGGAAAGCTGCGAATGAAGTTCGTGATAACGAGTGAGCTGAACGATACCTTGTCGCACATCCTCCAAGACCTGGTTGCCCCGCGGCGCTGAAAGTGAAGCGTGCAGTTCGCGGTGTCGTTCGACCAATGGTTTCGCGACGCGCAGATAGTCTGCAATTGTTTTTGCATCCGGACGCAGAACGAACTGCCAATCGTGCCCAGACGCAGACGGCAGAGTCGCAGCCATGAGGCGCAGGCCTTCCCTAACACGGGTGTCGAGAACAGGTGGCGGTAAACCGATGGCGACCCTCAGTTGCTCAGTTGCCGCTTCGAAACGGGCGACCCCCGGGCCAATGGCACGAGCCGAATCTAGCAGCGCGGCTTGCCACAGCGGCGACCACTCAGTCTGAACCACGTGAGCGAGTGGGCTCGACGTCAACTGCCCCTCTCCCATCAATTTCGCGTGAACATCCAGCAGCTCGGCCGTCTCACGCAGCGTTCGCATTGCAACTGAATCGTGAACCCTAGCAGATGGCCATGAGAGCTGTAGAACTGGCATGTCATGCCAAGCAACGACGCGTCCAATCGCCTCGTAGACGCTTAGCCCGTTCGGGTATCGAAGATGCAAACGTTCGACATAACCATTTAGCTGATTTCGCAATCCCTCAAGCCGTGCAGCTTCCGCATGCCATTCATCAGGTTCCAGAGCGGCAGCAGAATCCCACGATGTACGCAGCTGTTCGAGAACTTCCGTCTTACGTGCTTTGTTGGAATGTAGTTCGAGGCAGAAGTTGCCAAGACCCACTTCGGCGAGTCGGCGATACACTACATCTAGCGCCGCCATCTTCTCCGAAACAAAGAGCACACGCTTTTTTTCCGCCAGACATTGAGCAATCAGATTCGAGATAGTCTGGCTCTTCCCCGTTCCCGGAGGTCCGATGAGAACAAAGTCTTTCCCCTTGCTTCCTGCCACGACTGCTGAAAGCTGCGACGAGTCGGCCGGCAGCGGGCAGAAAGTGCTCTCCACCGGAAGCTCCACGTCGAGTCTTCTCGCGTCCGGAAACTCAACCGCGCTCTCATAGGAATCGCGCGGCGTTTCGATGAGGTGCCGCACGACCGCGTTCAGCTTTAGTTGCTCGGTTCGCTCCGTCAAATCCTTCCACATCAAGTACTTTGCGAACGAAAAGGTAGCCAAGACAACGTCCTCAACGACTTCCCATCCCTTGATGTCCTTGATAGCGCTGGAGACCGTCTTCCATATGCCCGCGACGTCCAAACCGGAATCATCCTTCGGCAACTCCGTGTCCTGGATGCCCAGTTCCAGTTCGAAATCCTGACGCAGCATTTCGATAAGGGTCGGGTTGAAGCGCGGCTCGTCGTCGTGCAACTTGAGGCTGAACCCGGAGCGGGCGCTGCGTCGCTCAAGCGACACTGGGACCAGGATAAGTGGCGCCCGGTACTTCTTGTCATCTTTCGCGTCACGAGTCCAGGACAGGAAGCCCAGCGCTAAGTACAACGTGTTAGAGCCGCCTTCCTGCAAATTGGTACGCGAGGTACGGAAAAGCTCAACGAGTCGCGTGTCCATCTCGTCCGGCGACAGTCCGACAAAAACCTCTTTGCGCTTTAAAGCATCTAACGCGTGGGAACGCCGGATGTTTTCGCGCTCACGCGCTTCGTGAATTGCCTGGCTACGAGGGTCGTTCCCATCCATTAAGTCCGGGCGCGTAAGCAACTTGATGACGTGACCTTCGGCTAGAATATCCTCAAGGTGACCCGGGTCAGGTGCATCCAGCTTCAATGATTTCTTGCCAGCCTTGAAGCTCAGCAGGTTGTTTCGAAGCGACAGGTCAAGAAGCTTCCGCTGCCAGCGGATCAGTCGGTCCTCTGGGCGTTCGACAGCCTTGTCGTCCGCAGAATTCTCCAGGTCTTCTGGCAACTCCGGAGAATCCTCAAGTCCGCGTTCCAAATTTGTTCCTTCCGTGCCAGCCGTCCCTCGCTCAACCACCTGCTCGCTGGCAAGCGGCTTGATGCGTTGCAGTCGAGCGCGGCGAATGTCAACAGCCATGTGAAAACTGCGTTCGGCTTCCTCGGAGATTTGCTCGTCACCATTCCCGATGGCGAAGCTGAAAGCCGGGTAAGGTCGGTGCGTGAGCATCGTCGACTCGAATACGACCATTTCCTTCAGCTTCACACGTTTGCGTAGTGCAGTCACATCATCGACAACAGAGGTCGAGAACTCTTCCGCTTTCAGCCAGACGCCCGGGAACGCGTGACCGTCAGTAAAGACAAGGACAGCGTTGAGTCCTGCCTGCTCAAGCGCAGCGCACACAAATAGTGCGAGGTCGAGACAAGTGCCAAGGCCCGAGTCGACAATCTGACTGGGGCTGCGTACTTTCTGTCCGAACTGTTCGAAGCTAGCCGGGGGCACCGCATAATCGAGCCCCATCGACCCAATTGCGCTCCATATAGCGGAAGCCAATTCCCAGGCCCGGCGCGGCCCTTCCTGATACCCGTTAATCGCGCCCGACTTGCCGGCTTTGTGGAGTACGTCTGCGGCTTTCTTCAAAACCCGCTCTATCGCTGGTTCATTCGGTTGAACGAATGCCGCGACCATATCAGGTAAAGCCGAGAGGCCGCCCCATTGATTGCGCGGCAACAGTTCAACGGTAGATTCAAGCGAGGCGAGCTCAACAGGCTCTACCAACCCCGTCGTAAGCCTGAAGGTTATGACCGCCCGTTCCGATTCGGTCAACCGACCTAGAAGCGCCCCGTCCAACGACAGGTCGAGGTCGCGAATGCGCACATCCGTCCCAGCCGCGATATGGTCCAAGTGCCACGTCTTCGGTTTGAAAAATGAGGGTTCCGACGATGCGGTTAGCCTCAACTGCTCGATATCGTCGTCGGTCTCATTGGCAAGCGAGAGTTCGTGGACAATAGGGACGGCGTTCTGGAAGTCGGCCAGATTTATCTTGCCAGCGAGCGTGGCTTTAATCTGCACGCAATGCGGCTCCTCCGGCGTTTCTGCCGGCTCAACAATACTCTCGTCCATCTGGCCCCCATCGCTGTGCTTGTATGTCTTCTATCAGTTTGATTATGTCGTCAGCTAGCCGTGACCCATATGCCGAGAAGGCACGCAGAATACGGGCTTTTCATGGAATCGGCGCCGGCAAGGAACACCTGTTTGTTCCTAGTCTCCGCGTTTACCCTAAATTCAATTCAGGCCGCCGAATACGCAAGGACACAAATGCCATCTTCAACTCGCTCAAAGGTTCCGGAGACAAACAATGCCGCCACTTTCTGTGGATGACAGAGCCGCTACGCATGCTTCGGCTCGACAGCGTATCACCCTGGTTATCGGCGCTAAAGCCGAGAACATTAGGGCTGACTTGTGGGTATAGACGGCTTGCAAAGCAGCCGCACACTTGGGCGTGCATTACAAGACTTGTAAGAAAAGGCATACGATAGTTGCGATACAGCCGACGGAACACACCATGTCTCAGAAAATGCATATTCCCGTGCGCTCGGATTCGCATATCCCATATTTTCAGCGGTCGATTCACTTGCAACTACGGTCCGCGTTCGGGCGCCGCGAGTTCATATGCTCGCTTCGGACCGAAGACGCAGCCGGTCGCAGCCTTCCGGTCCGCTCCATTACTTGCAAAACTGGAAGAACTGCTTCACTTCGCTCGTACTAGCTCGGCGACAACATTTTGCAAGTGCCACGGACTAGCCTCGCTATATGACGCATACCGAGACCGTCTATTCGCGGGCCATAAGACCGGACGTAATCTCACTCAATACGAAAGACCCGCGTCAGACGATGGCAAATCCACATTGTCGACATTCCGCCGAAAGCGGTACGAATTCCGTCCGTCGATGACCGCGCGATTGCTTACACGCCATCGCGCGTACGTTCTGGCTTGGGATGACAAACGGCGGCTGAGGCTGAGCTATGGCGACCTGACCTGTTGTTGAGCCGAACTCGCAGCGACGGAGCAAACCGTGAAGAATCATTAAGCAATATCTGACTACACGAGCGCACGGGTCGAAGCCTCAAAATTACTGGCGCGGGTGGTTGTCGAAGGAGCTGGATGCCCAATTGATCCGCTTTTGATTTTCCCTGTGTCAGCGTCCGGATACTCAACGTAAAGCCATGAGCCTTCTATCTTCAAGCCCAGGACGACCTTTCCAAAGGGAAGCCGATCGACCGTGGGCGACTTGCTCTTCGCATTCTGGTGAAACGACAGTTGATAAGCCGTCGTGAAAACGAAGGCGCTGTCGGTCTCCCGCCGAGAACAGGCCCATACCCCTACTGAATGTTGTAACAGGTTCTTGCTCGATCAGCCGGATGTTGTGTGGGCGAACCGTCGAATGGGGTATCCAATGCAAGAGAGGAAGAACTGCACGGAACAAAGCACCAAGATTCACCCAGATTGTTGCGGGCTACGGAATTACATGCCCATTCCTAAATTGCGGTGAAAACAGTACGCCACGCAAAGCGCGAATTACCTAAGCCTCAAAATTCCCGATATGATTGATGGCGCATTCCGGGAAGCGCTAGCTTGGGTAACGCCGACGCTGAGTTGAATAAACCTTCCGTACTTCGATGTCTGCCGTGCTCTAGCGCGGTAGCAGCATATTCGGTCGCCAAGGCTTACATTCTCGATAAAAACAAAGAGAGATAGATGAGCGATATTAACGACGCGGCAGTTGGCCCTGTTTTAGACCCTTTCGAACAATGGCTATCAGAGCGCCATAAGTGGCTTCAAACCGCCGCAGCCAAGTTGATTCAGACTCGTGCCTTTCCCGACGCGGACGCTATCCGCGAACTAGCAGACTTGTGCGTCATTGAAGCGTCAAAACAAGGCGCAGATAAGTTTGAAACCGTTGCACCAGGAACTCTAGTTCAGGCACAGGGCCAATCGCCTATTCGCCTTCGCCGAATCAGTGATGTAACGGGCGTGAACGCAATAAGAAGTGGCGCATCCATCGACTTTGGGACTAGCAGCATTTCTCTGGTCTATGGTTCGAACGGTTCAGGAAAGAGCGGCTTTGCGCGCCTGATTAAGCAAATCTGTGGCTCTCGTGCAAAAGAAGACCTGCTTGGGAACGTCTTCAGCAAGGAACAGCCGGAGCCGTCCGCCCGCATTTTTCTTTCCGTTGGGGAAAAGGAAAAAGAAGGAGTCTGGACGCTGCCAGGAGGCGCTGTCCCGCAGTTGCGGCATCTCCATGTGTTCGATTCGACAGTGGCGACCTTATATTTCGGTCAAAAAAACGAGGCGACTTACGAGCCGTCGCGCATGCGCTTTGAGATAGGCTGAAGAAAGTGGAGATCAATGTTTCGTAGAATGAGCGAAATGGAGATCAAATGAATCGAGGACCGAAAGGCCGCTACACGAAGGAGTTTCGCGAGCAGGCGGTGAAGCTCGTTCTTGTCGATGGACTGTCGCAGCGAGAAGTTGCGGGCCGATTATCTTTGTCGGTTAAAACGCTTGGCGCGTGGGTCGTTGCCGAGCGAAAAGGGACGCTAACGAAGGTAGGCGAGACGCAAAAGCCGCAGAGCGAGTTGGAGGCGGAATTGGCGCGGGTCAAGCGCGAGCTGGCGACGGTCACGATGGAGCGCGATATTTTAAAAAAAGCGACGGTCTATTTCGCGAAGGAGTCGCGGTGAGATGTGACCGGATCGAAACGATGCGACAGGACTACCCGATTTCCGTGCTGTGCCGTGTGTTTGAGCTAGGGGCCAGCAGTTTCTACGCTTGGCGCCGACGGCTCGACTCGCCACGTGCACAAGAGAACGCGCGCCTTGAAATCGAGATTGTAGCGGCGCACGAACGAACTCGGCAAACGTATGGGCGCGAGCGATTGCAGGCGGATCTGCTTGATCATGGCGTGTGCGTTGGCCTTCACCGCATTAGGCGCATTCGCACCAAGCTGGGACTGCGTTGCAAGCAGAAGCGCAAGTTCAGAAACACGACGGATTCGAAGCACGATTTGCCAGTCGCACCGAATTTGCTGGAACGCAACTTCGACATGAGCATGCCGAACCAGGCCTGGGTGAGCGATATCACGTACGTGTGGACAGATGAGGGCTGGTTGTATCTAGCCGGCATCAAGGATCTGTTCAACGGCGAGCTGGTCGGCTACGCCATGAGCGAACGTATGACCCGCACCTTGGTAATGCAGGCGCTATTTGCCGCGGTCGCACTTAAACGGCCCGCAGCCGGTTTGATCCTACATTCGGATCGTGGCAGTCAATATTGTTCGCATGACTATCGGGATCTAGCAAAGCAGTTCGGCATGACGATGTCCATGAGTCGCAAAGGCGATTGCTACGATAATGCGCCGATGGAAAGCTTCTGGGGGTCGCTCAAAAACGAACTCGTGCATCACCGCCGGTTCACGACGCGCGCCGAGGCCCGGCAGGCCATCACCGAATACATCGAGATCTTCTACAACCGGCAACGCAAGCAAGCCCGTCTTGACTATCTGTCGCCTGCTGCCTTCGTGCAGCGATTTTATAAAACGCGACTCGCGGCTTAACCCATTGCTCTCCACTATTGACGACCGACCTCACTTCGTCTCATCGCTCATCAGGGTATGTGACCAAGTGTCGGTCGAGCTTGATGCGCGCAAGGAGAAGCTCCAAACAAAGCTGCCGGTTATACCGGTCGAACTGGCGGCAACTACGTCAGCGATGTTTGCCTTAAAGCTCAAAGCGGGCACCACTGAAGCTGCAATCGCTTCAGCATGCATGTACACAGACGAAATGAACCGTGAGCGCATTGCAGGAGAAGCGTCGCTTGCGGAGAAGGATATTCCAGGCAGGCTCAAGGTTATCGGTCGCGAGATTGCAGCCCTCGACATCGTAAAAACGTTGGTTCAATCGTGGAAGGCGGCCTTGGGCGACGACAAGCTGACTGAGCTGGCTAGCGCGCGTGCTGCCGCGCTGCGAAAACGGAAAGCTGCTGGCGAAGATGCGGCCAAGATATTTGCTGGCTCACCGGTAGATGGGATTGGCCAGGAATCTTGGCACGAGTTGTGGGAAAAAGCGCGCGATTTCTCCGTTTTTCATGCTTACAAAGAGTCCGAGTTCCCCAATATAGACGGTGGCGCGCGATGTGTCCTCTGTCAGCAATTGTTAGGCGATGATGCCAAAAACCGCCTCTCGCATTTCGAGCGCTTTGTTAAGGGCGAACTCGAGAAGGACGCGCAGGAAGCAGAACGTGCGCTGAAGAAGCTTGAGCAGGCTTTACCAAGCTTGCCTGAAGTGAAGGCTTGGGTAGTCACCACGGCCCCCATCAAGTTAGAGCACAAGGCAGCGACCGACTGGCTCACAGTCGTAGCAGAGCGGCGAAGCGCGGCAGATACCGCGGTGACAGCTGACGCGGTGCCTGACGTGGATTGGTCTGTTGTCGAATCACCCATCACAGTAGTGTCCGATGCACTGCTCGCGGAGCAGAAGACACTGCAGGAACTCCTGCAGGACGGAAAGCGTAAGGAACTCGCGGCCCGCGTGAACGAACTCGTTGCCTGCCAATGGATAAATAGAGAGCAGGAGGCCGTTCGAATTGAGGTCAAGCGCTTGGACACGCTTGCGATACTCCAGAAGGGAGTTTCTCTGGCATCGACGACCGCGTTGACCAAGAAGAACACCGAGCTGGCGGAACTGGAGCTGCGAAGTGGGTATCAAGAACGCTTCGAGCAAGAACTGAAGGCTCTCAACGGTTCACGAATCCCCATCGAACCCAGGAGTAAGCAGCAGGGCAAGGGCAAAGTCACGTTTTCGCTCACGCTAAAAGATACTGGCGACGGCGTGAAGGCAGAGGCGGTCCTGAGTGAGGGTGAACGACGAATCATCGCCATGGCGGCATTCTTAGCTGATATTTCTGGGTCGGGTCAACCGACACCTTTCGTTTTCGACGACCCGATTTCTTCGCTCGACCAAGACTTCGAAGAGCATGTGGTCAAGCGGCTTGTCGACCTGGCCCAAGAGCGTCAGGTGATTATTTTCACTCACAGGCTGTCTTTGGTGGCTCAGGTCGAGTCATTGGTGAAAAAGTTACAAGACAAGGCCAAGCTAGCAAAAAAGCCGATACCAATCGAACTCAACTCGCTTTCTCTCCGCCGCCTAGGCAAGACAGTCGGACTAATAGCCGACATCAATATCAGAGACGCCAAGCCGGATAAGGCCCTGAATCGCATTCGTAACGAGTCGTTGAAGCAACTTCGGAAGCTGCACGATGACGCGGATGTGGCAGGGTACGAGGAAAAGGTAAAAGGTATATGTAGCGACGTCCGAATCCTCGTCGAGCGGTGCGTTGAGACGGTACTTCTGAACGATGTATTGGTTAGGTTTCGGCGCAGTGTAACAACACAGAACAGAATCAGTACGCTCTCGAAGATTCAACCGGATGACTGCGCCCTGATCGACGACCTAATGACACGCTATTCGGTCTTCGAGCATTCGCAATCTACCGAGCTTCCCGCCGAATGTCCGGATATCGATGTGTTGGAGAAGGACGTTGACGTGATGATTGCATGGATTAAGGAGTTCACGGAAAGGCCGGTCCAATAAAGCTGGTTTGGTCCGGCGATTGGCCACGTGCACGGAGAGTCGCTTCAAGGGCAATGCGATTGCCGTCCCGGACCACTGAACACCTTTGATAGCTCGAGCGATGTTGCCCGAACTTCTGTCGCATATCACGGACGGGCCAGTAGTCGAGCTCTACGGAGAGGTGACACGCGCATAGTTTGCCCGGGTCGACAATGAACGTCGCGGTTCGATGTCGGCCCATGTCAGGTCGAGTCGAACGCACCATAGGCTGGCAACGCTCCGCCGGTCAGTGTCGGCTGCCGTGCTTCTAATAGAGGTAGTGGCTTCTCTTGTTGAATTCGAACATGGACTTCAACCCGTCACCTGTGGTTGTCGACTTTTCAAAACCGTTCAGTTCAATCCCCAAATACTCGGCCCACTGAACTTTCTTCTTGAACTCTTGAACTCTTTCCATTTGTCGTTCTTCGCAGCCAAATCGATGAATTGCATCAACAGAAGGGTTTGATGTGCTCCAGCGCAATATTCGGCTCGATTGAAGGCTTCTTCGGCGTATGGGTGGGCTTTCTGGTAGTCCTTCTCTCAATAGTAGCGCGTGCTATTCAACCAGGAGGTCATCCACGGCAACGTCGCGGACATCCCTGAACCTTCCAATCTCGTGGCATATGCTTGAATCTTCTCGGCACTCAGGTCTCTGTCTTTTTGCAGGATGATTCCCTACATGAGCAGTTCGCCGAACTCATCCGGTGGGGATGGCGCTGCCGCGATGGCATACGCGCGCACCGCCGCGAGATCCTTCGCGGTGTAGCCGTAGGTGAGCGTGAGATTTTCAGCCACGCTTGCCTCGGATCGACTTTGGGCCGCCCGGTGGCCGCGGGCGGAATCCGGACAGCACACCGTTCGCTTCTGCCAGGAGATCGTCACTGAACGCGAAGGCGATCTGGGTGAATGCTGCGCGGGCCGCACCAAGCATCGTGGCCAGTTGCACATCGGACGCGGACTCGCCCCATAAGACGCGCTGAACCAGCGCCACACCTCCATGTTGCGCGACCAAGCGCAGTGCGTAACCGAGCGATGCGTTGGTCAGAATCTCGTTGCCGTACGTATCAGCAAGCGCCGTGAGAATGGCCAGCTCGACGCGGTCGGGCCGTCGAGGAACGCGTGGTCGCTCACCCCGCCGAGCCGCGGCGCTCGTAATCTCATCGTCCATCAGTTCGCCCATCAGGCGACTGGCCGAATTTAAGGCGGCAGGCCCGTCCCCTGCCCGGAATGCCGAAATGGCGTCATCCAGGCGCAGGACGATGCGCGCGGTGACCGGATCGAGCGGTGCGTCCTTGTCTGGCGGGACTGCGGGCGGGGTCTGGGTCATGGAAACTCAGGGTCTGCGAAGAAGCGCGATGGGAAAATGCCCTATTTTACCCTTCAAATGCAATCCCGATAATAAAAGTTATCAGGATTACTAACTATCAATGAAACACACATTCATCTCTTCTTTGATGCATTTTTAAGAGCTTTGATGCCTCCGAAAAATCTTTCCTTCGATATACGGCTTGTAAAATCCCGTTGCTTCGCTGGATTTACGATCGCCATTACCTTTTCGATTTCCTCATTGCGTCTGACACCACGTCAGGGATTGTGACCGCCCTCAACGTTTGTGCATGCTCATCACGGCCGGTCGTGAACGTTTGGTAAGCGGCCAGACCGCTGCAGAATCGACTGCTACCGATGCACCGCCGCCTTCGCGTTCGACTGCTTACTGCGCCGTATTACCCTTTTCAGCAAAAAAGATTGATGACAAATAAACCTTGATTTAGGAAACGATCACTTCCATACTAAATGCATGAACACGCAAACGAATCCTACTGCCGCCGGTCCGAAACAGACCCAACTGTCACGCGATCCCAATTTCATAACCGGGGCCGATGGTCTGATCGCAGTCGACAAGATCGCCAACAAGATCCTGTTCCTAGATCCCTCGACCTATGAGACGGTATTGACGCTTTCAGGGTTTGCGCCGCGCGTCCACGAAATCGCTGTGTCGGCTGACCGAAAGACCGCTTACGTTCCAATCTATGGAGACGGCAAACATGGCGATAATCCAAACCCCGGCCACCTCATCGCCGTGTTCGATCTCCAGGCCCGTCGCCATATAGGCGATATCAGCACTGCGCCCTATCTCGCGCCCCACGGCCTTCGCTGGGGCCGCGAAGGCGAGTTGTATTGTGTCTGCGAGAACAGCGGTGTCGTGCTGGATCTGGATGTCGGGTCCTGGGAAATACGAGACGTCATCGAAGTCGGCTCCAATAAAGCACACCGTATTGAGGTACTGCCCAACGGCACCAAGCTCTACACAGAGAACGAAGAAGATGCATTTGCGTCGGTCATTGACCTCAAAGCGCGGAAGCGCGTCGGCAGCATTGCGGCGCCGGGTGGCCTAGCCGGTATCGGACTGTCACCGGACGGCCGAACGGTAATCCTGGTGAATGCAACTACGCCGCAGATCCTCGTTGTGGACACTTCAACTGATGTCGTAACCCGAACGATTGCGCTCGACGGGCACGCCAAACCCGCGCAAATCGCCCGATACAGTCCCGATGGCAGGTACCTCGTCGTCACGAGTTTCGAGGAACCGCTGGCAACGATTTTCGACGCCGATCTCGGGCGTCAGCGCATCGTCCATGTCGGCAATGGACCGATGAACATGGCGTTTCACGCAGACTGCAAGACGGTTCTTATTGCTAACCAGAATGAAGGTTCGCTTTGCATCGTCGATCTTGACGCAGCAGAAGTGCTGCGCTCCATGCCCGTTGGCGAAGGCGTCGAGACCTTGTCGTTTTTCTAGGAGCGATCATGAACGAATGGATCCACCGTGCCGTTGCGCAGACGTTCGACGTCGATGGCTTCCAGTTCGATAGCGGGAAGTGCATGAACGTGCGTCTTTACTGCCGAACGCTCGGATCCCGTGCCCCGTCGGGCGACAATGTGGTACTCATGCTTCACGGCACATCAGGCAGCGGCGTACAGTTCCTCCAATCGGAAACGGCTGACGCTCTGTTCGGCCCGAGTCAGCCGCTCGACCTGGCGACGCATTTCGTTATCCTGCCAGACGCCATCGGCCACGGACATTCGAGCAAGCCGAGCGATGGGTTAGGCGCGCGCTTTCCGAAGTACACCTACGGCGATCTTGTCCGAGCTCAGCACGTCTTGGTGACGCAATACCTTGGCGTCAATCGCTTGCGTCTCGTATTGGGGACGAGCATGGGCGGGATGCAGACGTGGATGTGGGGCCAAGCCTATCCAAACATGATGAGCGCGCTCATGCCCATTGCAAGCCTGCCAGAGAAGCTGACCGGCCGAAATTTGCTGATGCGGCGCATCATGCTGTCGATGATCCGGCCGGATACGGCCGCCGGGCACGCGGAATTGGGTGCGGCTTGGAACCTCTTCGCACTGCTTGTGGACAGTCCAGTGCGCCTAGCACAGCAGTTTGACAACGTTGCCGCCGCCGACGAACACATTCGAACCGTCGCCGCCACCGCAATCAACACGCAGGACGTCAATGACATGATATGGGAGTTCGACGCGTCGTGGGATTACGACCCGGCGTCGCAGTTAGGGAAAATCACGGCGCCGCTGCTGGCTGTAAATTTCGCCGATGACGAGCTTAATCCTCCTACGCTCGGTGTGCTGGAGCGGGCCATTTTGAACGTTCCGAGCGGTCGCGCCGTTACGATCGAACCTGGACCTGGCTCGAGGGGGCACCAGAACTTACGGGACGGGCGGTTGTGGGCACCGTTCGTCGCCGAGCTTATGAGGATCTCTGCTTGTGCTGGTCGGGTGTCGGTATGAGGATGGGCGTCAACACCTACCTATGGACCAATCGTTTCGCTGCCGCAGACCTGGGCCTTATTGAGCACCTGAAAGGCTTGGGTGCAGATGGAATAGAGTTCGCGCGTTCTGGCTTCGACGGTTTCCCGGCGGACGACATCCGGGCCGAATTAGAGCGTCTGGATATGGGCTGCACACTCTGCACGGCCCCCCGGAACCGGAACTTAGCATCATCCATCCGTCTGCCAAAGCCCGTGCCGATGGGCTGGACTATTTGCGCGAAGCAGTCACTATGGCGGCACGCATTGGGGCAAGGGTCGTGGCAGGCTTGCTTTACGCGAAAGTCGGCTGGTTCACCGGCGAACGACGGACATCTCAAGAGTGGGCCTGGGCGGTCGCCGCTTTCACGGCATTAAAGCCCGACCTTGATCGGCTGGAGGTCACCTTGGCGATCGAACCCGTGAACCGCTGGGAGACATTCTTTCTCAACACCGCCGCTGACGGGACAGCGCTCTGCAACGCGATCGACGACGAACGGATAGGACTGCTCTTGGACAGCGCGCATATGATCATCGAGGAGAAGAATCAGGCTGCGACTTTGCGAAGTGCCGCTCGAAGGCTTCGACACGTGCACGTAGCTGAAAACGATAGGGGGACGCCCGGCACCGGCCAGACAGACTGGACGGCGTTCATGACGGCGCTTCGCGACGTCAGCTACGATGGCTGGTGTGTGATTGAAAGCTTCGCTTGGAACCAGCCCGGTCTCGCTGCGACAACCCGTTCCTGGCGCGATCTGGCAGCGTCACCGGACGATTTGGTTAGGGATGGCCTCACGTTTTTACGCGCGACGTATGCGAGCGCTGCAAAGAGCGAACAGACACCATAATGTCTTTTATCAATCCCGTGTTCTTATTGTCGGCCGGCCGTTTTCTTGTCGGCGTTCTCTTCGTGATTGGTGGCATACACCACTTCTTTGTCCTACCCACCATGACGCAGAAGATTGCCGAGCGGGGCGTGCCCTTTCCGACGGCAACTCTCCTCGCCGGCTCGATGTTCGAGATGCTCGCCGGGATCGCTATCATTGTCAGGTGGCACGCTCCACTTGCTGCAATTGCCTTGATCCTCTTTACGATTGCAAGTTCGTGCATGTTGATGAACACCTGGGCCTTGACCGGTGAAAAACGCATGTCCGCAATCGACGGATGGACATCTAATCTTGGCGTGATCGGCGGATTGGCGTTCGTTGCAGGGCTGACCTAGGTGTCCACACGATGCAACCCCAGTGAGACGAGCGTGATGTCGGCGCTCGCGCTCGCGGGCGGGATGGCGTTTTTGGCGGGTGCGACGGACGTGTATGGCTTCGTCGAGCTTCACGGTCTTTACGTATCATTCATGAGCGGCAATACGACGATGCTCGGCATGTTACTGGGCAGTCACGATTTCGCGCGCTCAGTCGACATTGCCATGCTGGTCGGACTTTTCGTTCTCGGAGCCGCAGGCGGAGAAGCTTTGTTCAATATCTCCGGGAATCATCGTACCGCTGCGGTAGTTTCAGCGGTATCGGCAATGCTCTGCATACCAGTGGCTCAACCGCACGTGGCAAGCTTGGCGTTCGTGCCGGCGATGGGTGCGTTGAATGCGGCGTTGACAAAGGTCAACGGGATGAGCGTGAGCCTGACCTATGTAACTGGTGCACTTATCAAGTTCGGACAGGGGATCGGCAATTGGGTGACTGGCAGGCGCGCCGACTTGTCTTGGACTCTTCAGGCACCTTTGTGGGCGAGTTTGCTCGCGGGCTCGTGCACTGCAGCAGCTTTGCAACATCTCGACATTCATCGACCGTGGCCTTTACCTATCATCGGATCGTTGCTCGCGATGGCTGCATTGAGATGGGAACCGCTGCGGGCCGGCTTCGATTAAACGAAGCAGTAGTACTAACGGACGCTAAATTATTAAAGTCGACCTTCCTCAATAACTTGGAATAGCATCTATCAGCATGGATAATACGTTGGAAATTGGACGTCGCGGCCCTGGTCGGCCACGGCAGTTTGATATGAATGCTGCCTTGGACGCGGCACTGCTCGTTTTTCGAGAGCGCGGATATCACGCTGCGTCGCTAACGGAGTTGGGCTCGGCCATGGGTCTTACCGCTGGCAGCATCTACAAGGCGTTCAGTGACAAGCGGGCGATCTTCCTTGCCGCCTTTGTTCGCTATACCGATGTCCGTAGTGCGCATCTGCGAGGTTTGCTCGATGCTCAGCAAAGCGGAGAGGAAAAGCTTCGTGCCATGCTTCTTTTTTACGCTGAGTCGTCACAAGGTATTGAAGGTCGACGGGGTTGTTTGGTGGTAGCGAGCGCTACCGAAATCGCCCTGTTTGACGAAGAAATGACAGCGCGCGTGACGCGATCATTGCAGCGAGTGGAAGCGCTCTTTCGAGACATTATAAAGCTCGGCCAATCCGATAAATCTATCGCGGCCGAAATTGATCCTGACACGTCGGCACGCATCCTTCTGTGTCTCGTGCAGGGATTTCGGGTAGTTGGCAAAATTGGTCAGACTCCCGCCGAGGTAACAGCCGCGGTTGACCAAACTATGCGATTGCTCGCTAAATGAGGGCAAAGTTGGAAACGGTCAGTTGCATGCATCACGACACGTCAAAACCACCGGTTCGCACAATCTTTTTCTTCGCGATCACGCGCGGACTTGTCGGAGCGAGATCTACCAGGCGCAGGCCCTCCCAGCCGATTCACGTGAAGTTGCAATCGTCTGCGCGAACAGGCACCCAAACATTGTCACGACGCCGATAGGCTCCTGCTTGCCATTCTTCATGTCTTTTGGCGATCCGAGAGAATCAACCCTTGGAACGCTCCCTCCGATGCGTCGCCATACTGCAAACACGGCGGCCAGTTTCTTTCGATGGCCGCCTCCACGTTGACGCGGGGCTGGTCTTCCTCCTCTTTATGACCAATTTTTGGAGCGTCGCTCATGACCGAACCGCAATTGTCGTCACCGCCCACCAGGCCGATTCAGGCCACTCCCGCTTCTCGGCCCGATCCCGACCTTGACGGCTTCGAACATGGCTTTCAAACTGTCGATGGCATCCGGATTCACTACGTCTCGGGCGGCAAAGCGGACGGACCCGTGGTCGTCCTCCTCGCTGGCTTTCCCGAAAGCTGGTTTGCGTGGCGAAAGGTAATGCCACTGCTCGGCGGGACCTACCGTGTCATCGCACCGGACCTGCCCGGACAAGGCGATTCGGACCGACCTGCCGATGGTTACGATACGGAAACGTTAGCCGTTCGCGTGCACGGGCTGCTTCAGCAACTCGGGATAACCAACTGCAACCTGGTGGGCCACGATGTTGGCGCATGGGTTGCGTATCCCTACGCGGCATTGTTCAGCGAGCAAGTGCGGCGCTTGGCCCTATTGGATGCCGGCATTCCAGGCATCACGCTGCCGGACGCCCTGCCGATCGCGCCGGATCAAGCTTGGCGCACTTGGCATTTCGCCTTTCATGGCATACCTGATTTGCCCGAAGCCTTGATCAGCGGCCGCGAGCGCGTGTACCTCGATTGGTTTCTGCGCCGCAAAACAGCGAATCCTGAGACCTTCACGGACGCCGACCTCACCGAGTATCTCAGGATCTTCAAGAAAGACGGCGGGCTTCGCGCCGGGCTCGCCTACTACCGCGCCGCAGCGGTTTCGGCTCGACAGAACCGAGAGCAAGCAACCAAGGGGAAGCTCAAAATGCCGCTCCTAGCACTTGGCTCCGATCAAGGATCCATCGCCGATATGGCGGCGCCGCTTCGTGCATTCGCCGATGACGTGCGCGGGATCGTCGTGCCGTTCTGCGGACATTTCCTGCCTGAGGAACAGCCAGAAGCAGTAACTAGAGAACTTTTGGCCTTTCTTGGTGAAGCTGACGAAAAAGTTTAATGACTTTCAGGACCATGCGTATGTAATGGAATTGAATCCTGACCCCAAGGCGTCTGAGCACACAAAACCTAGGCCAGTGATGTCAGCAATCAGAACCGCTCGCCGACCATTTCCTCGCTTTTGATCCACAGCGCTTTTGCATGCTCGGGATCTAGAGCGTAGGTCCTGACACCGAAAGCGTCCGCGGGGCGGTTGTTCACGGCAGCGACGTGACAGTCTTCGCAATAGAGGCCGCCGACCTCGTCGGCAGCCGCGACGAAACCTGCCCACACCGATGTTGCCGCACCCTGTTCGACGGTTTTCCATTGGAAGGCAGAGGCGGCAGCCGGCTGCTTTTCGATCATTTTGCGGGTGGTCTCGGTCAGCACGGCGCCAGGGTGCACGGCTGCGGCGCGCACGCCCGCAGGCTCGTGACGCCGGTCGAACTCGACCGCGAAGAGGATGTTCGCCGTTTTGGATCGGCGATACGCCACCAGCGGATCGTAGGGCGTGTGCTCGAAATTAGGATCGTCGAAATCGACATCGGCGCCGCGATGACCAGCTGAGGCGACCGTGACGAGACGGCCGCCAGGCTTGATGAGGCTCGCGATGCGGTTGACGAAAACGAAATGCCCGAGGTGGTTGGTCCCGAACTGCGTCTCGAATCCGTCAGCGGTCGTCCCTTTCGGGCTCGCCATCACACCGGCGTTGGCAATGACGACGTCGAAGCGCTCGCCCGCCCTCACTAGTTTGTCTGCGCTCGCACGGATACTCGTAAGGGAGGCCAAATCAAGCTCAATAAGGTCGAAGCCTCCGCCCCTTGTTGCCTGAGCGCGGACCTGTTCGGTCGCCCGCAGAGCCTTGTTCAGGTCTCTGGCAGCGCCGACCACGCACGCCCCGTGAGACGCCAGAACACGAGCCGTCTCTACGCCAACCCCGGAAGACACGCCGGTCACGAGTACGCGTCGGTTGCGTAGGTCGACTCCTTCGATTACCTCGTCGGCCGTACTTGTCGCGCCGAATGATATTGACATCGATTTCTCCTGCACAAATCTGTTGTTCGTTCAAGACCCGACGGCCGGAATTTGGAACGCTGGCGCGAGAGTACTCTCATCGCCCTCCCTGTCTTAGGTGCAACACACTTTGCTCATGGACGTCACCGCAGCCTTGGCGCCTTCGATTTGCCGGTCGTTGCGCCCGACAACAGAGCTAGTTTCGCGTCTTATCGAAACCGATTTTGTCCAACGACAATAACGCGTTCTCTGGCAAGCGAAGGTCCACGCTCTCGATGTTCTGCTTCAGATGCTCGACCGAAGAGGTTCCGGGTATGAGGAGGATGTTCGGTGAGCGGTGCAACAACCATGCAAGGGCGACCTGCATAGGTGTCGCGTTGCATTGGTCTGCGGCTTGGCTAAGTGCATCGGCCTGCAACGGAGAGAACCCTCCGAGCGGAAAAAACGGCACATATGCAATGTCGTCTTTTGCAAGACTGTCGATCAGTGCGTCATCGTGTCGATGCGCAAGGTTGTACAGATTCTGCACGCACGAAATGCGCGCAATTTCGCGTCCCTGTGCCACTTGCTTTGCAGTTACATTGCTCAGCCCTATGTGACGGATCAAGCCTTTTTCCTGAAGCCGAACGAGCGCCGTCAGAGGCTCCTCGATGTTCCCCTCGGACGGTGCTCCCACGTTGAACATCACGCGCAAGTTCACGACGTCCAGTATATCAAGACCAAGATTGCGAAGATTGTCATGCACCGCTCGTTCCAGTTCTGCCGCCGATGATGCAACGTTCCACGAACCATCGCTGCCACGGCTGGCGCCTACTTTTGTGACGATAGTAAGTGCATCGGGATACGGATGAAGTGCCTCGCGAATAAGCTGATTAGTGACGTGCGGGCCATAGAAATCGCTGGTATCAATGTGCGTAATCCCGCTCTCTACAACGGCACGAAGCACCGCGATGGCCGCCGCGCGATCCTTCGGTGGTCCGAAAACGTGAGGACCCGCTAGTTGCATTGCGCCATACCCCAAGCGCGTAACGGACCGATCGCCAAGTTGAAAAATACCTGCTTGAGAAACTGTAGTCATTGGACAATTCCTTCCTTCGGGTTGTCGCTTCTGTTACGGCGAGATGTTCGGATAGAATACGAATAATCATTCAGATTGTGAATTCGCATATGCGCACAGACAACGCAGAGAGGCTGGACCCCCGCAAACAGCCGCAGCAGGCGCGTTCTCAAGCCACAGTGGACGCAATCTTTGATGCAACTATTCAGGTTTTGCTAGTTGAGGGCTTGCAGCGGCTTACCACCATCCGGGTGGCCGAAAGGGCTGGCGTGTCAGTGGGAACCCTCTACCAATACTTTCCTCAAAAGCAGGCGCTTCTTTTCGCTGTACTGCAGCGGCATTTGGAAAGAATGGTGAGAGTAATCGAGGACGCCGCTCTGTCAGCGCGTGATGCCTGTTTGTCGGAGATGGTGAAAAAAGTCGTTGCAGCATTCGTAAGAGCGAAGACGGCAAATTTGGACGAAGCTCGCGCCCTTTACGCGGTCGCTGCTGAACTGGACTCACGCGGCTACGTTCAAGAAGTGGAGGCACGCAACCGTGCGGCGCTCGAGGCTATGCTAAAGACCGCTTCCGATGCCCATTTTGACGATGTCGCTATGACCACGTTTATGTTCACAGGAGCGTTGGTCGGCCCGATGCGTGCGTTGCTTGAGGGAAAGTTGCCGCAATCGATGGTCCGTAAGCTAACTGGTCAGCTTGAGTCGATTTGTATTGGATATCTGGAACGCGAGGCACGTCCCAAGTTACCGACGGGCTAGTCTCCACCATGGGTGGCGGGGAAACAGGCGACTATAAGCCGTTGCATAGCCACGCAAGATGGCTGCGGCTGCGAGACGCATTCTCCGGGCGTGGCACGCTGTAAGCGGGCCACAAAAACTCATGACTGTCTCAACTTCGCCGCTCTCTGCATTTTCTTCATCTCTAAGTCGTTTGCGTGCTGGGCTAAAATGTTCCTCGAGCGGGCCTTCGCCAACTGATAATTGAACACAGTGAGGTCATTATCCAGGGGTACCGTGCAACTCACCGAAGCTGCGGCCCAAGTGATGGCATCGGCAAACGCAGCGGACATAGACTCGGGCATCAGTAACAACCCATACCGGGCCGACTCCGTTCCTCGGTGCCGACGACGACCGTCTACTAATAGCCCGGAAGTCGACTGCGGCTTGCCGCCGCCGCTTCTATAAATTCCGGTTTAATCCACGCATGGCAGGAACAAAACGAAAATCCAACCGCACGGGCATGAACCGCAAGCCCCTAAGCAAGGCGTTGCTGCTGCCCATGGCAGCGCACTCGGCGCGTGAGATGTCGCTCGCCCATCACCTTGCGCTAGCAGCTTGCCGCGGCGATGGCGGTAACCGATATCAGATCAACGAGTTGACCCGTTCGGTGTACATGTCTTATTTTCTTCAGAACCTGGGGTTTGGTAATTTGCCTTTTGAGTGTTACGAACACGCAGAAGCAGTGATTGAAAACGTTCTTGCAATCGCGGAGAAATCTGCAAAGTGGGTAATCCAAGAGGAGGACGCGCCTGCCATCGAACGCTTGCTGTTGCTGCACGACCGACAATTGAGCGAGGCGCCGATGCACCAAGTGGTGAAAGCCGAAAAACAACTACGTCAATTCATAGCCGGCACCAGCGCGTCGCCGCTGATCCGCCGCAAATCCGATTAACGGCCCCACTCCCTTTCGCGCGCACGCGTTCGCTTCTCAATCATGCTGCGTAAAAAACGTGTTACCCCGCGCCCGCTTCTGCTAACGGTGCGTCCAAAGCGCGGCGTGCTGGTGCGATACAGCAACCGCTATGCGCAGGTGCTGGGTGATGCACGAGGCAAGCCCCTCGTGATCCGCTCGCTGCACGCAGATGGTGTCGAGCGGCGCAGCTCGGTGAAGTGGAAAAACCTACGACTGCTCGACGATCAATTGTTCTAGCGTGAGCGGGCGGCTATGGCGCTGAACTAAGTGCAACCGCCCGCGGCCGGCGCGGGCAGAATTGCGTCCAGTTCCTTACTTATTCACGACATCCTTGAACGCTTTGCCCGCAGTGAACTTGACGGTCTTCGAGGCAGCGATCTGAAGCGGTTCCCCTCTCCTCGGGTAGCGCCCGGTTCGCGCCGCGCGCGCGCCCGTGCCAAAAGAACCGAACCCGATCAATTGAACCGCATCGCCCTTGACCACTGCGTTCGTCAAGGTCATCAAAATTGCGTCGATTGTTTCTGCTGCGGCAGCCTTCGCGATTCCCACGTCGCGTGCTACCGCGTCGATAAGGTCCTGCTTGTTCATGCTTGTGCTCTCCAGTTAAGCGAACCGACAGCCTGTATGCGTGCCAGCCTGGAGCATACCGCACCGGGCTGGCACCTTGGGGGCGAAGCAGTGCGGGTACACAGCGATAGCGCCCGCTTCCCTCGTTGAAGTTACCAATAGCGCTTAGCCGCAGTGTCCCAAATAGTATTGAGCCGCAGCATCCAGCAAGCGCTGCCGCTCGGCGCGCACTTAGATCGATGTGGTCTGTCGCGACGCGAGATCGAGGATGCGCTGCACCACGTCGATGGGCATGTCGAGCGCCACGGCGGGAGTGCCGAATGTGTGCCGTGGTACGGTCCGGTGCGACTGCTTCATGTCGCGTAAGTCCATGGCTCATTGCCAAGAAGGAATAGGCCGCGATTGTCTCGGCCCCGCCTTCGGACGCGCCCAAAATGCTGGCCGTGGGCCGGCTTGCGAACCGTTTGACCAGTTCCTTCGCGCGCCGGTCCTGCCGTGGATCACCCAAATCCGGCGTCTCAAATCCTCGTCCACCCATGCGCTGCGTCGTCTCGGGTCTTCATGCCGAAAATCCGAGAGCAACCGCAAAATCCGCATTGTCAACAACCCCCTTGTGGATACTTTCCTACTCCAACAACGGTTCCGCAAGCGTCGAGTTGTGCAAACGCAGGACGCTGTTGGCGCAGACCCGCAAGCAGCAACCGCTATGGGGCGCTCGCCGATTTCCCGTTTTACGCCGCACTAGTTACTCTACCAATCGGCGTCGCCAATCGCGTTATTCCATCCATCCTGCGACGGTGTTCCCGCCAAAGACCATGCTACGGATCATCGGAGTCGTCAGCCCTGCGCTGAAGCCCATCACTGGAGCACTCACCTCGTTCAAGCGCTTCATCTGAGACTCGCTCAAGACGATCTCCGTTGCGGCAATATTGCTCGCGAGCTGCGTGAGCTTGCTCGCCCCAACGATGGTGGACGTTACACCGGGGCGCGCCATCACCCAGCTCAGCGCGACCTGCGCCAGAGGACAACTATGCTCAGCGGCAACCGACTTCAGAACGTCAAGGATCTCCCAATTGCGATCGACGAACTTACTGTCGCCGAACGGGTTCGGGCCGCTCGGTCGACCCTTGTCCTTGGTATTCTCGCGGCTGTATTTTCCGCTTAGGAAGCCACCTGCCAGCGGACTCCACGGCATCACACCCATCCCGGCCTCCCGCGCGACGGGAATATGCTCGCCTTCGATGTCGCGGGCGACAAGCGAATACTCCACCTGAACTGCAATCGGGCCCGGAATGCGCCGCTCCGAAGCGATGGTCGCAGCCTTCATGGCCAGCCACGCTGGCATATCAGAAAAGGCATAGTAGCGAATTTTTCCAGCGCGCACCAAGTCGCCCAACGTCTGCACGATCTCTTCAACTGGGGTCACCCCGTCCCAGATGTGCATCCAGTAAAGGTCGATGTAGTCCGTCCCAAGACGCTTAAGCGACCCATCAATTGCACGGTAGATATTCTTTGCACCCGCACCTCCCGCATTGGGATTGCCGGCGCCGCCCTGGCTCGCCACGAGAGGGCTCGCGGATCCATTGAAAGCAAACTTCGTGGCGAGCACGATTTCATCGCGCGACCCCGTTTCCTTGATAAATTGACCCACCAGCCGCTCGCTTTCGCCGCCCGAATAAATATCAGACGTGTCGACGAAGTTGCCGCCTGCCTCGCGGTAGGCGTTGAACATCGCGCGCGAAATGGCCTCGTTAGCGCCCCATTGGCCGGGGCCAAATGTCATTGTGCCAAGAGTAAGGGGGCTGACGACCAGCCCGACCGGCCGAGTGTCTTATATGTGTTCAATGCCATGGAATTACCTAGTTTCATAGTGATTGTTACGGATAACAATAGGCCACTTACGCTCCGACGTCTAGCATTACATAGTGATCGTTATGGAAGATGCAACTTCCCCAGTTCGTCCCCTGAAGGTAGGCCGGCCGTTATCGTTCAATCGGGATACAGCTTTGCGGCAGGCCATGCTGACGTTCTGGCGCCACGGCTATGAAACGACCTCGATTGCGGACTTGACGGCCGCCATGGGCGTGAGCGCGCCGAGCATTTACACCGCCTTCGGCGACAAGAAGCAGTTATTCCTTGAAGCTGTACGTGCTTATGCCGGTGATCAGACGGTTATGGCGCGAGCGATCTACGACGCGCCTACTTCGCTTGAGGCAGCGCGCGAGTTAATAAGCAACGCCGTGACTGTTTATACGGGTGAGACGACCCCCAAGGGTTGCCTACTTGCCAGTGCGACCGCGAGTGGATCAGCGGCATCCGCCGACGTTCAACGGGTCGTTGCCGACGTACGGCGCGGTGTGCAACGCAGCCTTCAGGAAAGGATTGAACGCGACGTTGCTGAAGGGATGCTTCCGCCCACGACAGACGCGGTCGGGCTGTCCGGGATGGCCCTCGCTCTCATGCAAGGCATGTCCGTTCTCGCGCGTGACGGTGCGCCTCGCGCTTCGTTGCTGGCAATCGCCAAGACTGCTCTTCGGGCTTGGCCGCCTCAGATTGGATGAAGCAACGCGTACGATCTTGACCGAAACCCGGAACGACCGCTATTCGCTCCATCTTATTGCGCGCGGTGCCCTTGGATCGCTGCTTACGAAAACGGCGACGCTTGCGAATAAGCATCCTCTGTCGCTGATACTTTATCAGGTGCTATCGGTTGCCATGAGCGCGCTGATCGCGCTAAGTTATCCGACTGTGCTTAATCGCACTCTTAAACGGCAGTCACAGCGTGCGTCGGAGGACGCTCCGGACGAACGCCGTCGGGCCAAGATCCGAAACGCGTCAGATTCCTCCAGGTCTGGTGTGCGCGATCAGTCCAGGATCGAACCGTATCGGTCGACGATTCGAGCAAGCCGTTGGCGCAAGCGCGTGAGCATAGACACGCGGTCAGCGCTCTCTCGCAAGTTGTTCAGTCCGGCTTCGATATGTGCGATGCGGTAGACCAGTTCCGCTTCTGCCTCACGCACTTTTACAGCCCAGCGGCGAGCGCTTCGGGGCGCCCTGCGCTGGTTTTTAGGTCGATTCATTTTTGCACCGGGGACACGCCCGCTAGATAGCTCGATATGCCAGCACTGTCATCAATCGACGGACTTAAAGTTGCCATGCTCGGCGTCGAGCTTGTAACATTTATCACATCATTTTTTGCCTATGCTTTGAATAGCAAATGATAACCGGCCAGCAGCCGTAACACTGCCGTCGAAGGACACTCGCGGCACCACAAGTTGGAAGGAAATAACCATCTGCCGTGCGCTGCAAGGGCAAGTGGCCGACAACCGTCGACCCACAACCGCATTGTATTTTGGGTGTCCTCTAAACGCACGTCGTAATGCACGGCGCAGGAACCTTCCAAAAAGCTAAGGAAGCGATGAAGCGGTATTGTCGTCGCAATGATTGGTGGCGGTACGTTGTTTTCAACCAGCAGGCTGCTCCAGCGCTCATCCCGACAGCAGTACTCCATGATTCCAAGCTTCCTTCAGCGCAGCAGTTAACCCCATTCCGTCCACAAGGCCATCGCGCATCTGGCGTTACCACCACTCATAAAAATCGCGTCCTGCTTGATCAGATGTGCAACCGCGACATCCGGGTTCACCGTATTAATCGTCGCTTGGCAGAAGAAGGCAACGTCTGATGTCTCGAAACCGATACGTCCGCAAGTTTCCTCGAAGTGTTGAATGAGTAAGGGTAAGTCACCGGCCGGCGTCGACGGGAGACAGGTCCTCGGTTTTTGTTTGCCCGTAAACTTTCGAATGTACGCAGCAGCAATCGCTTTCGGATCGCCGATACTGAAGCCCCCGATTGCAAGAATTCGTTGCATGAAACGCTCTTCGGTTCAGCATGGTTAGTTAAATCACCTGTTGAGCTGGGTGTTCCACATTTAAGAAGCAGAGTATCGCTGCGGTAATTGCCGGTAGCAAGATGACGTGTCGATAACGGCATGTCAAAGCGGGCGCCTCTATCGAATTGCATGATCAAGCGGGTGTTGCGAACGTCTCAGAGATGCTCGAAGCGGATCTTTTACCGAGGCGCTTGCGGCACGCGCCAAAACTGTAATGATCGTCGACGAAGTCGCGGCTATTTCCGCTCGCTCGCAAGGGATGAACGTCGTCCCGCTCGCGCCCGAAATTGCAATTCCGGTGGTCGCAAGCGTAGCGATCAATGGCGAGCGGTCCGCGTTGATCGAGCAGTTCATTCAAACGTGCAGGAAGAGATTTCGCGTGCTCAAATGAACTTGCAGAATCTCTTCCGTTCCAGCTTAATGTGCCTGAAAACATGCCCATTCAAATCTTAAATCCTTCACGCGCCACGCGTGCTACGCCACGTCCCATCGACGTTCCTCTACCAGACAATAAAATTCGGGCTTTGCTGTAACGCTTTTAATACGCTCGTCCGACGAAAGCTTCAGACCGTCACCCCGTAAGCGCAAGGCAAACGGGCGCGCCCAAGTTGAGACCTCGCCCAAGTTCCCATTGGTTCCGCAACAGAATGTCGATGGCGGTCGCATCGACGGGTCTTGAAAACCAGTAGCCCTGCAATTCGTCACAGCCGAAGCGCAACAATGCGTCGCGCTGCTCAGTGGTCTCGACGCCCTCGGCGATGACTTGGAGATCGAGTTTATGAGCCATTGCGACAATTGCCTCGACGATGGCGTTGCTGCTCGCTTGCGAAGTGAGCTCACTGACAAATACGCGATCCAGCTTGATGCGACGCACGGGGAATCGGCGCAAGTAGGCGAGGTTAGAGTAACCTGTGCCGAAGTCGTCGATTGCAATGCTGATACCTCGGGCCTTGAAGTTATCCAAAATGCGTATGCTTTCTTCCGGGTCCTTCATCGAAAGACTCTCAGTGATTTCCAGTTCTAACTGCTCGGGGGCGAGCCCATGCTCGACGAGAGCCCGAGCGACGACTGACTCCAACGCCGGGTCGTGGAACTGGCGTGCCGAGACGTTTATAGACATGCGCAAAGCTGGCAATCCGCTGCTCTGCCACGCCGCAGCTTGGGCGCAAGCCGTGCGCAGCACCCATTCCCCAAGCGGCTCAATTAACCCCGACTCTTCGGCGAACCCAATGAAGCGCGTTGGAGGCAATAATCCCCGAACCGGATGCTGCCAGCGCACTAAAGCCTCAACGCCAACGATGCGCCCGCTTTTGATTTCGATCTGCGGCTGGTAGTGCAAGAGGAATTCGCCGCGTTGCAGCCCGCGCTTCATCTGAGCCTCGAGGTCCAATCGTTCGCCCGCGTGAGCGCTCAGTGCAGGCGTATAACGCAGGACGCGATTTCCACCGCCTTCTTTGGCGCCGTACATTGCAGCGTCGGCATGCTTGAGTAATGTAGTCGCGTCCTCACCGTCCTGCGGATAGACGCTGTAGCCGAGGCTACATGTGACTGACACCTCGCGGTCGGCAATGAGCACCGGCTTGGCTACCACCCGGGAGAGCCGGCTCGTCAAACGAGTCAGTTCGTCGGTAGTGATGGGATTAGTCAGTAACAAGACGAATTCGTCCCCACCAAGGCGGGCGAATGTATCGCTCGCACGCATTAAGCGGCCGATCCGGCGCGTGACCGCGCGCAGCAGTTCGTCGCCTGCAGCGTGACCAAGGCTGTCGTTGACGAGCTTAAAGCGATCAAGATCGAGGAAAAGCAGCGTGAGCGAGTGCTCGCGGCGTCGGGCGAAATCGATCGCCAGGTCGATCCGGTCCATTAGAAGCGCCCGGTTTGGCAGACCGGTGAGCGTGTCGTGCATCGCCCGGTGGCGCAGCTCCTGTTCGAAGCGTTGACGCTCCTGCACTTCAAGATCCAGCCGTGCGACGGTGGCCTGCAGCCGGACGGCCGCCTCCGCTGCCTGCGCATGTGCAGCCTGCAGCGCCAGTCCCGCTGCCTTCTGAGAAGTGACTTCGTAGTTAATGCCCACTAAACCGATAATGCGTCCGTTGGCGTCCCGCACCGCTACCTTGGTCGTAATCAACCAGGCTTCATCTTCGAGCAGCCGATATTTGGCATGCTCTTCGTGATTGAGGAGCGAGCGTCCGTGCGTTAAGACCTCCTGTTCCTGGCGGTAATATCCGCTCGCGAGTTCGAGCGGATAAAAATCGAAATCGGTTTTTCCCAGCAACTCAGCGGGCTCGGACACCCCCATGCCTCGAGCCACCGCCCTGTTGGCGAAGATGAACCGCCCCCGCATATCTTTCGCATAGATACGGTGCGGTACGTTTTCGGCAAGCGCACGTAATAGGGTATGTTCAAAAGCGTCGAAAGTATCGGCCGCGGGGTCGCTAATCACCCATTTGCCTGATTTGATCCGGGGAGTGCGACGAGACGATCCAGTCATGGCAACTCCACGCCTGACCACGAATTTTCTAGGTCGACCAGACGTCCAGCCAACAGCGAAGAAGCAAAATGAGCAATCATTGTTCGGGTTCCAAACGCCGGCTCGGCGAAACGCGTGCGCCGGAGGCGCCATCAATGCTTTCAACGGCATATCGCAACCCTACAGCACCCGAACAAACCCTAGTGGCGAATGAGTGTACACGGTCGGGGATTACGGACTTATACGCTCCCATACGACATGTGGAAGTACAATTTATCTCCAGCTACACCGCTCGCCTGCAGAAAAGCCTTCAGTATCTAAAATAATTTCCGTTAATTTGTTTGTTAGCTTGCACAAACCTTAAAACTGCGGGAAGAAACTGTGCCGACTTTTAATGAGACGAAGGTATTTACCAAGCTTGTCGGCGGATTTTCCGTCGTAATTGCCCTGCTCCTTGGGCTGGGCATTTTTAGCCTTTTCGAAATAGCCGGCGAGAACGACCACGTCGTTTTACTGAGCGAAAATTCCTTGCCGGCGGTTAGGTACAGTCTGGAAATGCGGGGCAGCCTACACGCGATTCGCCTCGGTGATTATCGGGCGGCAAACAGCCTGTCAGCTGTCGATATTGATACGGCAAGCCAGCAGGTCGATCAAGCTATCGCCGGGTTTCGTCACGCGGCTGGTCAGTATGAGCCGCTGATAAATGACCCTGAAGAAAAGAAACAGTACGGGGAATTGCAAGCTGCCATGGGCCAATATCTGGATGCCGACCACAGTATTCGCACATTGGCTAAGGACGGCAAGCATAATGACGCAATTGCATTGCTGGAAGGAAAATCGGTTGAATCTTTAAATGTCGCCGAAAAGTCTCTTAGAGCCATCGTCGATATGAATGTTGCCGAGGCTAACAAGGAAGGCCTTGACTCGCGCAACGCGTTTTCGCGCGCGGTCGCGCTCGTCATTGGCGGGACAGTCGCGGCCACGCTTATTGGCTTGACGCTGGCGCTGCTGATCGCGCGTGGGCTGACGCGGCAACTTGGTGGAGAACCTGGCGATGCGGCCGCAATGGCCCGCGAGATCGCGGCAGGCAACCTGCTTGCGCCGATCACGTTAAGGGCCGGCGATGACCGCAGCCTCCTATTTTCGCTCGCCGCGATGAAGGAACAGTTGACCACGATCGTGCGCGGCATTAAGACTTCGAGCGAATCGATCTCGGTGGCCGCCTCGGAAATCGCGCAGGGCAACACGGATCTATCACAGCGCACGGAAGAACAAGCGGCATCTCTGGAAGAAACGGCGGCGAGCATGGAAGAACTCACGACCACGGTTCGCCATAACGCGGACAACGCGAAACAGGCCGCCGCGCTCGCTGGTTCCGCGTCGCTTACGGCGCAGCGAGGCGGCGAGGTGGTCGCACGCGTGGTCGACACAATGCAAGGTATCTCCGATAGCTCCAGCAAGGTCGCCGACATCATCGGCGTGATTGAGGGCATCGCGTTCCAAACCAATATTCTTGCACTTAATGCGGCGGTCGAAGCTGCACGGGCCGGTGAGCAGGGGCGTGGCTTTGCGGTCGTCGCAAGTGAAGTGCGCACACTCGCGCAACGCAGTGCGGCGGCGGCCAAAGAGATCGGTGCACTCATAGGCGAGTCGGTGCAACGTGTGGATGCTGGCTCGAAACTGGTTTCGGAAGCGGGCACGACGATCGCAGAGATCGTCACATCGGTACAAAAGGTTACGGACATCGTAGGCGAAATTTCGTCTGCGTCGGCTGAGCAGAGCGTGGGAATCGAACAGGTTAACCAGGCGGTCAGCCAGATGGACGAAGTCACGCAGCAAAATGCTGCGCTCGTGGAGCAGGCATCGGCCGCTGCCCAATCCATGGCGGATCAGTCGAATTCGCTGCGCCAAGCGGTGTCGATATTCAACGTGGATGAAAGCGGAATGCCAGCTGCCCGCGTTCCTGCGGGGCATTTATCCAGGATACCTAAAGCGAAGCCAATTGGCATCATGCAAATCAAAACTGCCGTGGACAAGGGGTTTATTTAAAACGACTTTTGCTGACCCCTAATAACTGGTCATGAAACTCTGCAGGCAGTTCATGTAGAAGATTCATCGAGTTGCCATCGCAGCCTACACACTCTGCGAGGCGGCAAAAAAGAGAAAGAGGTGTCCGAATGGGACGAATCCAGTTTTTGGTCGCTAATCTCGGTTCACAGCGAAAATCCCACGAGAATGAAGTATTGGATATGCCGATCATCGACGACGAATTGTGGGAACGACTTGAATTACTCCTGCTGCAATCGAAGGCGCCAGGCGCGAAGAAACCAAGACGCAAGCCGGTATCAGATCGGGCTGCGCTGAGCGGCATAGTCGTTGTGCTACGCACAGGTCTGCGTTGGTGCGATCTGCCTTCCGATCTGGGATATGGCTCCGGCGTGACCTGTTGGCGCCGCTTGCGCGACTGGCAAGCAACAGGCTTGTGGGATCGATTGCACGAACTGTTACTCGCCGAGTTACGCACAACGGGGCAAGTCGATTAGGCACACATGGCGCAGGACCGAGGTAGCCGAGGCACGCGTCGATCGGCTGATGAACCTGCCATCGTCCGAGTCTCGCGCTAGTGCTGCCTGCAGAGCCGACCGCGTATCGGCGCGAGTAGAGGTGGACGTCGTTCGCGCAATCTCTTGGCGGGTCGCGGTAGGGACGGTGGTTACCCAGCGCCCCCCGCACAGATCCGTACGTGCAGAACTACTGCATGCGGCTCCTACCAAAGGTGTTGACGTAAAACCGCTCCGACGGATGCGGGTGGAGTACCTTGCAAGGAGGCAGGTATTTGCTGACCACACGACTGAACCGTGACCAAGGCAGCCGATGCCGCTGACTTCTTCGCATCAGTGCGTGACGCCAAGAGCGGCGCACTGCGTAAAGGAAGCCCGATAAGCGGCGAAGGTTGCCCGGCACTGCATGATAGTTAAAATACCCTTGAATCACCCGCCTCAGCCATCTACCTACCACAGGTACCGGTTCATGGCGACGCCGCATCAGCGTTTGCCGAATGCGCGCCAGTGATGCAAGCATCCGCTTCTTGCTCGTCAACCGAATGATCTTGAATTGGCCATTCGACCGAGCCGTGCCACAGCAGTGCGTGAAGCCTAGGAAGTCGAATGTCTCCGGCTTTCCGGCCCCACGCTCTTGACGTTGTTGCGCGGCGAATCGCCCGAAGCGAATCAGCCGCGTTTTGTCCGGGTGCAATTCCAGTTTGAATTTGGCAAGACGTTCCCGCAGTGCTGCCAGGAATCGTTTTGCATCGCCTTCGTATTGGAAGCCCACCACACTGTCGTCGGCGTAGCGTACGAGGATGACATCGCCAGCCGCATATCGTTGGCGCCACTGCTGCGCCCATAAATCCAGCACATAGTGCAAGTAGATATTTGAGAGCAAAGGCGAAATCACAGAACCCTGAGGTGTCCCCCGCACAGAAGCAATGCGGCGTCCGCCCTCGAGGGTGCCTGCCTTCAGCCACTTTCGGATTATGCGAATTACTCGTCGATCAGCAATCCGATGTTCTAGAAAGCGGAGCATCCATTCGAGATCAATTTCATCAAAGAACGAACGAATGTCCGCATCTAAAATCCAGTTTACTTTCCGATCCGAAATCCCTACCGATAAGGCATCGAGCGCGTCGTGCTGACCGCGTCCCTGTCGAAACCCGTACGAGAACCCAAGGAAGTCCTGCTCATAGATTGCGCTCAGTACCGTGGCTACGGCCTGCTGCACAATCTTATCTTCCATGCTGCAATCCCCAACGCACGCAACTTGCCGTCCGCTTTCGGAATGCAAACCCGTCTGGACGCTTGTGCACGGTAGGCACCCGAATGAATCTCCCGGTGCAGTTCGTGTACGCGCCCATAAAGATGGCCCTCGTAGTCGTGCCACGTTACTCCGTCCACGCCTGCCGCAGCCTGCTTGCGAAGAGCATAAAAGCTTTCCACCAACAGTGACGGCGTAACGTGGTGCAGTAGTGCCGTGAAACGCGACTTCCGATTCCGTCGAGCTGCTTCACGTACGCCTTCGAGTCCCGTCGACGCGGTTATATCCCGGCTCTGAGTCCGGGGCGCGGGGTCCTCGTCAGCGTTCCCTTTGGTTACACCCCTTCCCTCCATCACCTCCGCCGGGTCATCCCCTTTGTTCGGCAACTTCCTCGGTAGTATGGGCGTATCCGACTTCTCACCGGCGTCAATGGCTGGATTACGGTCATGGACCTTCCCAGCCCTGTCCGGCCATACTACGCCGGACACCGATGAGATCTCGCTGCTTCCGTATGAAAGACTTCCCGACATGCTCAGGGTCTCCGACCGCGCAGGATCAGCGCACGACTTGCGATTATCGTCATGCTCCGTGTTGCCTTCCGCTTCGCTTAACAGCGTCGGCATCCCAGAAGAAATATTTCGCGGCTGAATGGCTGGCCTGTCGGTTTCCCCTGTCAACGCTTCGACATGTACCTCGCGATGCATGCCGCATGACTCGGGGCCAGAGTGATTCGCCACTTCTTCTCCGTATTGAACTTACTCAACTATCTTTCATCGGCTTTGCAGCCGCACTAAGCGGTGTTTTCTCCACACTACGAAGGAAGCGTGAGGATCAGCGGTCCGCTAAAACGGCATATCGTCGTCACGCGGCGCGGCCAATGACCGCTTCACAATCTTTAGCCATTCCTTCAGTTGCTTGATGTCTTCGAATACGAGCAGGTCATGTTCAAGGGCGTGGAGGCTCTCCTGCAGCGAGAAGATATCAGAGGCAAGATTGCGCATGATGGTGCCGGGCGACACGTCGATGAAGGGTGGAATTCCGTAGCTGTGCTTGAATCCGTTCTCGACATGCAGGATTTCGTGGTCGAGTTCACCGACCTGTTCCTTTAGTATCTTGTTGTAGTGTTTCAACCGGTCTTCGCCGATGTTGTTGATGGCGCTTTGGTCGATATGTTCCAGCTCCAACTGCAACTCAAGTAATTGCAACAGGCTGTTTTTGCTATACGCCTGATTGGCCCTTTGCATGAGAGCGGTCTTCCGCTCACGTTCCTGCGGATCAGTTTCTCGATCAGGATGAAGAGCGCTGGCTAGTTTTCGGTAGACCTCGCGAATCGATAAGCTGAGCTCTGCCTGCTCCGCTTGTTCTCGTGCCTCTGCAGCGAGTTGTTTAGGGGTCTTTTTTCGTTTTGCGCGGCGTTCTTCACGAGCTTGGTTTTCGACGGCGTCTTGTTTTCGGAGCTGCTCCATTTGCGCCTGCGCGCGCTGCAGCACATCCTCGGGCGAACTCATGTCAACGTCGTCGCCTAACTCAACGCCGAGCATGGCTTCGAGCGCCAATTTCATATCATCAAACTGGGCGGCAGCTTCACTGTCAAAGTCAGATTCGCTGTACCGGTTGTAAATTGTCTTAAGCTCCGGATCATCGCTCTCGGCAACCAACTCCCCCGCCAAGTCGCTGATCAGGTCGGCGATCGTACGTCGCTCGGATTTGGTCAGCCCCTTCATACCGTATGTTTGGTCAAGGCGATACACGAGCTTGGTTCGCAAGCTGATCGAAGTTTGCTCAAGAGGCGCGAACTCGTTTAGGTATTTCCGGTGGAAGGCAGGCATTGCAGCCTCCCAAGCACTCAGCCGGGCGCGCCGCTTTTCGATCTGCTTGATCAGCGTGTTGAATGCCTTCTGCCCCTTAGACAGATCAGACTTATTGTGGTCGGGAGCAATGCCGATGGCCCTGAGATTTGTCCTGGTCATAGGATGATTTCCGCTGGTGGATGCTAGAGAGCGAGCAGCCACTATTTTAACGGAGGTCGCTATAGCCGCGTTGGTTCCGCACGCGGCTATAGCGGAGCACGTGCACGTCACGATCAACGATCGATTCATGCCGGCAGCGCGTCGAACGCCGATCGACCCGCAGGGAGAACGGCCGTAGGAAATCACACAAAACGGTTAGTCGTTTAAGGGCTTGGTTACCTAGAGACACTCAAACGCGTGATCCATATCGGCTTGCCTCATGCGATGCGCTTGCATCCAAAGTAGACCTCGATACGTAAATATCGATGTATCGATATCTTTTCAAGATATCTGCCTGTTACCCTCACGGCAGCTGTTTGCTCGCAAGCAATGCGAGCCCGACCCGTTGTTTTTGCCAAGGACAAGTACGTCGTTTATGAGCACCATTTTAATAGTAGACGACGATCATGGGATTTTGACGGCATGGAGACGCCTTTTGCGGGCGGAAGGTTATCGAGTTGAGATAGCCGACAGCGGAGAGGCTGGCCTGATCGCCGCCGACAAGGTACGACCCGATTTGATCGTTACAGATCTGTCGATGCCCGGGATGAGCGGAGCGGAGTTTTGCCGTTTGCTTCGGCGCGACCCAAGGTTCCTCGCAATTCCGTTGATTTTGACCAGCATTGAGCATGGAAATTTCTCTAGTGCGCCTGCTTGGGATGAGGCTTGGGAAAAACCGGTTGCGATAGAGACTATGCGTGCTTCAATATCGCGACTTCTGCAGGGCATATCCAATTGACGAGCCAACGGCCGAACGTGACCAAACACGTCGGCGCAAAAGTGAAAATGTCGTCAATTTGCAAGCTACGCTGCATATAGAGAAAAGCAAGGCGTGCATAAAATCAGCTTTATGCTGTCTTGATCCCATCCGGCGCATGTCGGCCACGAAGAGTCATTCGAAATTTAACCCGAATTGTCTACATTGGGGTCGCCGTTGCGGCAATCGGTCTCGAACGCGTATTCCGACACTGCTGCACCCTTCGGGCCGCGACCGTTCACGTGCTGGCAGATAAAAATTCGGCTCGAATTTTTTCTGTTGCCAACCTTAACCTAGTCCAACAAGCAGAGCCACCATAGCCTTCGTCAACCACGAAGAGAGGGAGGTTAGCCAACGACTGTTAAGGCCAAGATTGCAACAGTCGGGTGAGCCGTCTTGGTGGGATATACCCGATTGGACTGTTGTTAGTCAAATCCCTGGTATGGCCCAAATTTCTAAATCTGCGGCCCCAACCCTTAGGCGCTTTCACAGGAACATACTGTGGGGAATTCCAAAACGCGCGTATGGCTTCGATAGACGGAAACTCAAACAGGGCAATACGCCGGCCGTCGGCTCTGCCTTCTAACTGTTCAACTTTTCCACCCCGGACAGGCTTCCCTCCGAACGCGTTTATTAATGGCATCACGGCCTGACGATATTGTCCGTATTTATTATCATCGTTGATTAAGGCCTGCACAAGCATATAAGCCGACATTAGATTTCCGATTTCGTTGAGCACGTTCCCGCACTGACCGGCGGTATCAGCGATTTGCACTGTCACCGTATCACGTCGCCTTCTGCACTAAGTATGAAAACATCCGCGATCCAGGTGATATGTCAATCCGGCGTGAAGCGATCTCATGTCGTCAATTTACGGCGCATGATTCGCTAGTCAGAACAATTATCCGAAATCGACAAGACAAGTGCGAGAAGTCCCTAATTTACATGATGCTCGGTCACGCCAATATCGCCACAACGCGAACTTACGATCGGTGCAACAGTCGTTTCCAGGAATCACCGACGTTTCGGATTATTAAATAGTTAGAGATCACATATTAGGTCTGTCAGGTCACTATGCGACCGTCCCGGGGAAAGATTTTGGTATCGGTTGAAGGTCTACCCTGAACAGCTTGGCTGGCCTCGGGACGCCATCGGGCGGGACCGATGCGGTACCGCCGTCCATGATGAAGTACGCGACGCGGCCGTAGTCACCAGGACTGCGCCTCCAGGTTCCGCTCGATGGGCCAATCAATTCTTCTGTGAATGGATCTCCGGCGACGCTCTGCGTAAAGCCGCTATTCAGGCCCGGGTCCATGGACACAACATCAATTGTGTTCTGACGGTGGGTACTGAGGTAAATGACCCCAGCCTGCTCATCGATGCAGAAGTCATCCCCCATGCGGCCGGCGACGACCAGTTCGGGCGAGCCTGCAGGTTCGAGTGTTCTAGGATCAACCTTGACCCTCATGAAAAGCTTCTTCGCCGTTGACGTGTAATAGAGGTAGTTGGTCTTTGCGGCATAATGCACCCCATTCACTCCCGGCTGCTCAGGCTTCATTTTGCCCGGAAAGTATCCCATGCTCTCGTGCTCAAGCCACACTCGAATGTCGGGAGCGCGATCGCCTGCAGCTAAGTCCAGCCTCCAAATACGGCTTGCAAAACAATCCGCGACCAGAACTATGCCGGGCGCAATCAGGCAGCAGCCATTGAGACCACGTGCGGTCTCTGGGAAGCGACACAAAAGTTTTGGCGCGACCGGCGAGCCCTTCTCCCAATGACGCAGGTCCAACTGATGCGCAAATGACTCGTGGGTGGTGTATAAGTTGCTGGTGAGCACGAGAAACACCTCAGGCTCCACTTCGACGATGCCGGTTGTAGGCTGCTCGAAAGTGTGGATGCATACAGCCTCAACCGCTTCATCGTTTTTCTGCGGCGGAACGTACCAGAGCTCTTTGTTGTTCATGGCCGTGACCAGGACCGAATTGTCCTGCCGTACGGCTAGATTTTCAAGGAAGTAGTTGGCTGGAAATTTGGCTACGGTGGTCAGGCGGGCTTGAGGCGCTAGATTGTGAGACATGATGAGTCTCCTCCGGGGGAACGATGCAAGATGAGGGCCACTGACGATCCTTTTTTTGAATCGGCCACGATGTCGAAGCCGGATCGAGTCTACTGAGGCACAGGAACCTGAAAAGCATTCAGGAGCGCCGCGATACTTTGATAGCAGCCGGCAAGGAAGATCAGGTCCACGATGCCGCGAGCACCCAAAACGGATACCGCCTTCGAATAGAGCTCCGCTGATAGTCGGTGCTCAGCCGTCAGTTGCCACGTGACGCGTTGCGCAAGCTGCTCCGTTGCGCTCAGGCCTTCGACATCAGTACCCTCCGCGAGGGCGCTGATGACCTTTTCCGAAAAGCCTGCTTCTCTTGCGACTGCGGCGTGCGCGTACCGCTCATAATCGCAATTCCAAACCGCGCCAACCGTCAGGATGACGACCTGTCGCACGCGCTCGCTGAGCGATGTATGCTCCTGCTCGGACGCTTGAAGGGCTAAAAATGAGGCTGCAATCTCTGGGCTCAGCAGAATCGTGTTGAAAGGGCCAACCAGCTTCCCGTCGTCCAGCTTCGCTTGAAAACCCGCCGCTTGCGCCCATGGAACCATCTTGCTGTTGACCGTTTCATAGACAGCCTCCTGCGCTGCTGTCAGCTCTTGCGGATCGAAAAGTGGCACCCGTCCGCCGAGGTTCTGTAATGGTTTAGACATCGTTTGCTCCTTATTGCTGCAGTCCAACCGCATCAGACGGCACATCGAACGCCATGAGGGTCAGCGAGACTGCGGTGAACCAACCCATCAGCACGGTGACATCGACGATGCCTGCGTCTCCCAGTAGCTCCTTTGCACGCTGGTACATCCCAACTGGAACAACACGGGGAGCGGCGAGTGTGGACGCGAGCTCGTAGACAATCTGCTGCCGAGGGTCGTCGAACGAGGCAGGTAGCCCGGCAATCAGGGCTTGCACCTGATGAGGCGGAAGGTGCCCCTGTTTTTCTCCAATCTTCTCGTGCTCGTAGTTGGAGTACGCTGCAAGCCATCGGCCATTGATGACGTTTGTGACGATCTCGATCTCGGCTTTCGTGAGCGTCGATGCCGTCTGGTAATAGGCGCCAGTGGGGACGATCGTCTCAGACAGTTTGGGATTGGAAAGCCAGATTTTGTGCGGCCCCGGAACCTGGCCACGGAGCTTCATGGTGAAGTCATACGCCGCTCTCATGTCCGGAGACATCTTCTCTCTCGGGATCTCTTCGTAGCGTCCGAATGTGCCGAAGCTAGGATTTTTTGGCATGCTGTTTTACCTCCCACTGTATGGTGTGCACTTCGTTTATCGGCCGATTTCGCGAATTCTCGGCCACCCGGCCTCGCATGTCGGTGAAGATGTAAATGCCTTTTGCACGGCGATAAATATGTCTGAATTTCAGGCACGCTTCCGCGATGGTCGGGTCATATACATTCGGAACAAAGCCCTTCAAATCAGGCATGAATACTCGGTAGGACAACGTCTCAATCCGATCGCTAAAGCTGCTCAAATCGACATAGCGCTCCAAGTCGAAATCTTTCTGCGCCAACTGCATGATTGCCCACTTGAATTGCCGGTCCAACGTCTCGATGACATGCAGAAGAAGACCTTCCAACTCTACAGCCTTGCGCTCTACAGCTTCAAAAAGCCGTGTCCTTGATGCGGGTCGAATCGTTGCGAAGCGCCGCGCCCGTTGGCGGGTCGTCGACATCGTGGACCATAGAATATTACTAGTGTGTATGGCGGTGAAAGCAGGTTGACGATACAGAAGAAAGGGTAGCGTAAACCGTGTTTGCAAATTGAGGCAGTCATAACTTTGAGCAGCTATTCCCAAAACTCTGTCCAACACACATTCCCAGCACCGCTTGTGCCCGCACCTATTTTTACGGGCGCGCTCCGCCATGTACGATAACGTCCTTTATCAAATATAGTGGAGCCGCCCATAACCACCCTGTCCGACGAGATGACGCGGATCCTCGAAGAAGCCGCCGAAGGGCTCAAGGCGCTCGAGGAGGAAGTGATCACTGCGGAGTTCAATCCGGACGACCCGGCGAGTGTCGAAGCGGCTATCGCCCACGTCGAAGCCGTCATCGATGCCAAGATTGCACGGTTTCGCGGCAACCGTCTCGTCGACGAAGCGGCGGACGCAATCAAGGCCGAATGCCGCGCCAACATTCTCCTGCAGGCCACCGACCGCGATACCGATCGCGGCACGCGCACGCTGCATTAACCGCGCTGGCGACTTAATCGGAAAGAGGCCCATGGCAGCTAATCCAGCGTTTCGCATCAAGCTCTTGCCCAGCGCCGGCGATGGCGATGGCGAGTTGTTTGCACCGGAGTGCCAGGCCGCGGTGCGTGCGTTCTTCCAGCAGCTGCGCGACGCCAGCGTTATCGCGCACCCGGTGGCTTTCACGATGGACTGCGCCGGCGCGAGCGGCTGCCTGGTCGGAGAGTTTGTGCAGCCGCTGCACGTGGCGGCCTGAATCGAGATGCAAACACGGACGCTGTCGGCGCCGACGGTCAAGCAGCACCTGGCCGCGATTCGTCACCTATTTGACTGGCTGGTGGTCGGCCAGGTCGTGCCGCACAATCCCGCGGCGTCAGTGCGCGGGCCGAGCCACACGACCCGCAAAGGCAAGACGCCCGTGCTGGATGCGATCGAAGCGCGACAGCTGCTCGATAGCATCGATGTCAGCACATCCATTGGGCTTAGAGATCAGGCGTTGATTGCGTTAATGGTGTTTTCGTTTGCGCACGTGGGGGCGGCACTCGCAATGCGGGTGGACGACGTGTACACGCACAACAAACGGTTATGGGTGCGCTTGCGCGAGAAAGGCGGCAAACAACACGAAATGCCCTGTCACCACATGCTGGAAACGTATCTGAATGCGTACATCAAGGGCACTGGGATTGGCGCTGAGGGTAAGGGGCCGCTGTTCGCACATTCCAGCGCGGCACCGGGCGCCTGAGCACCGCTGCCCTGCCCCAAGCCAATGCGTACACGATGGTGACGCGCCGAGCGCTTGCGGCCGGCATCGACACGAGATCGGCAACCACACGTTCCCAGCGACCGGCATCACTGCTTACCTGAAAAAGGTGGCACACTAGAGAACGCCGCAGCGATGGCGAACCATGCATCGACTCGTACCACACAGCTTTATGCCCGGCGCCGCGACGACATAGCCTCGACGAGGTGGAGCGTATTTGCGTGTGAATTGCGGAGGCTCTACTGAGTTCCCGTAACGTCGACAGATATCTTGAACGGCGTTTCGAATGTCCTTGACCAACCACTAAGTCATTCGGCTTTCTCCTCTGCGGTCATTCAACTACTGGGGCGCGCCGAGCCCGTTTAGGCAATTCGATTGCAGCACGGTTCACCGCCTCAACAACGTCAAGTGTGAGAGCGCTCAAATTTCAGTGGTAGTGAAACCATTCGTTTCGGCACGAGCGTAACGACGTGGCGAACAGCCAATGACGCGTTTGAACGCCGTGTTGAAGGCGCTCTCGGATTCATAGCCTACCGCGTTTGCGATCGTTCCAAGGGTTTCCCCGCCGCCCTCCAACCTTTCTCTGGCCAGCATCATGCGCCATTGAATTAGATAGTCGATCGGCGTTTCCCCAACCCGCTCCCGGAATCGTTGCGCGAATACTGACCGCGACAACCCGGCCCGGGCGGCCAACTCGGCGAGCGTCCAGCGATGTGCCGGGTCGAGGTGAACGGCCTCGATGGCTTTTCCAAGGTGCGGATCAGCGAGCGCGTACAGCAGGCCTACTCGATCGTCAGCCTGTCGCGACAGATGAAGCCTGAACGCCTGCAGCAGCATCAAATGCGCCAGATGCTGGGCCGCAAGCGCACCGCCTGGCCTTCCACTTTGCATCTCGGACATCATCTGCTGGATACACCAACGCATTGCTGCCCGATCCTCCGCCTGGTGCAAGTGAATGAGCGGCGGCAGCGTTCCAAGCAGCGCCCCCGCCTTGCGCGTGTCGACCTCGAAACGGGTGCCGGCAAATGCGAAATCACCACCACCTTGGTGGACAACCACTTCGCCGGGAAGTGAATTGCCGAGCAGGTCGCGCGCGACAGTCGGCTGCAGCGTAGGGTCGCTCGCGAGGGTGAAGGGTCGACCGCTAGGCAGGATGATGCAGTCGCCCGCCGTGAGCCGTACCGCCTCGTCCATGCCTTCCACCGCTAACCAGCAGGCTCCGGCCGTCGCCGCATGGCACTTGATCGTACCCGGGCGATTCCCGAACCGGATCGCCCAGACGCCACCTACATCAAGGCCCGCAGTCAGATAGCTCTTAGGTTTGAGAATTGAAAGAATTTCGGAAAGGGGGTCCACAACTCTCCCGGACGATGGCGAAGTAAATAGCGACGATCAGCTATATATCGTATGTCACCTGCGCAGGTAATCTCCCATTTTATCTGGAGCCACCAATGATCGTTGTCACTACCCCCACTGGTAATATCGGCCGTCAAGTCGTTCGGCTTCTGCTCAATGCGAACGAGCCCCTGCGCCTTATTGTGCGCGATTCAAGCAAGTTGCCGTCGGCGGTACGCGATCGCGTAGACGTCGTGCAAGGATCACATGGCGATGCCGCCGTTCTAGATCAGGCGTTCAAAGGCGCGGAAGCGGTGTTCTGGCTCTGCCCACCAACGCCGTCGGCAACACCTGCTGCCGCCACGGTGGATTTCGCCCGCCCAGCAGCGGACGCAATACGACGGCACGGCATATCGCATATCGTCGCGGTAACCACGCTCGGCCGCGACACGCCTTGGCAAGACCAAGCCGGCAATGCGACAGGCTCGATCCGGATGGTCGATCTGATGCGCCAGACCGGCGCCGCCGTGCGCGGGCTCGCATTGCCTGCGTTTATGGACAACGCGTTGCGACAAATCGATGTTATCCGTCAGGGCAAGATGCTCGGCCCGATTGATCCGAACAAGAAACTGCCGCACACCGCCACGCGCGACACCGGCGCTGCCGCCGCCGGGTTATTGATCGATCGCTCATGGTCGGGACAGGAGGACATTCCGGTGCTTGGTCCCGAAGAACTTTCTTATAGCGATCTGGCGAATATCGTCTCTGACGTGATCGGTCGGGAAGTACGCTATGAGCATCAATCCTACGAATCCTATAAGGAGGCCGCAATGGCACGCGGGCTAACCGATGCTTTTGCGCAAGGCTATGTCGACATGTTGCGTGCGAAAGAGGAAGGCATGGATAACGTGGCTTCGCGTGACACCGCCATCATTGGCCCGACCAGCTTCAGGCGGTGGGTCGAGCAGGAGCTGAAGCCCGCCATTGTCGATTGAAGATCGGCGGTACCGTCGCCTCGGCATACATCCAGCTTGGCCCGTTAGTCCGGGATCGATTCGTGAGTCAACCCGCAAGCGCGGCATCGACCGCGTCGCGTAAATCATCGAAAGAGATAGACAGAAGGAGGCTAGAGGTACACAGCCGCGCCGTCGGGAGGGGCATTGCGTGGCTTAGTGCAGGTACTTCGCTGCCGTGCCTGACCGCGTAAGCCCGTACTCAACTGAATGTTCGTCAACCGCATCGCGGGCCTCATCAAGCCTGGCGGCCGTCTCGTCACGGTCGCCTCAACTGGTCATCGCGGCGCCGATGTCGATTTCGACGATCCTAATTTCGAGCACACGCCCTACGATCCGCTGGTGGCGTATCGCCGATCCAAAACGGCGAACATCCTCTTCGCGGTCAAGTTCGACCGGCGTCACGAGCCTGCGGGCGTGGGCGCCGCAGCCGTGCACCCTGGCGCCGTGCTGACCGAGACCACCCGCAAAATGATCGAAAAGCAGCCGGCTGCCGCCTCTGCCTTCCAATGGAAAACCGTCGAACAGGGTGCGGCAACATCGGTGTGGGCAGGTTTCGTCGCGGCTGCCGACGAGGTCGGCGGCCTCTATTGCGAAGACTGTCACGTCGCTGCCGTGAACAACCGCCCCGCGGACGCCTTCGGTGTAAAGGCCTATGCTCTCGATCCCGAGCATGCAAAAGCGCTGTGGATCAAAAGCGAGGAAACGGTCGGCGAGCGATTCTGATTGCTGACCCGACGTTCGCATGCACTTCACTCCTACCTATTCGTCCTGCTCAAAACAGCCCGAACTTTAACTGTCAAATCGAGCGCTACGTTATAGCGCGCCGTTTTCATCTTGGTGCCAACCTCAAGCGCGAGTTCATGTGGAGTAGCCTCTTCGCATCACGTCCAGTTCAAAGGTTACGGGCATCCACAACGATGGCCCCATTCGCTGTCGCTTCGGTCAACATAATGCCGCCGCTTAGTATCGGATTTGCATCGCCGCAAACAACTTTCACCTCCTCCTCAAAAGCGATGGTGCGAGCGTGCTTCTCGTCATTTTTATGCGCGCGGGTGGTCGCACCACGCTACACAATCACTGACCGGCCGCCAGTCACAACGGTGGCATCGCCCGGCATCTTATCGGTGAAGGAAACGTTGAAACCGGCCGGGTCCAGTTCAGCGTCCGAGCTAATGGTGAGGAACGCCGACTGCTCATCCTCAGTTGCGCCAGGATCGCCAAGCGGCTGCCGGATGCGCGGTCGGCGAATCACCTGACTTGCAAAGAATACTGCCGCGCTCGGCTTCAATAAGATTTTGCGACCATGCCTGCGTAGCGTGACCTCAGTTGGGACGTCCGTCTGGACAGGTTTGACTATCGGAAGCGGTCCGTTCTTCCTTGACCAGTTCAATGAACGCTCGTAGCGGGGCGGACATGAATCTGCTCGAAAAATACAACTGAGGCCCTTCGAATTCGGTCCACCACCCCTGTAAGACAGGTTGCAGCTCGCCGCTTTGCAGGCATGGAGACAGCCAGTTTTCGAACGTGCCGATGATGCCTCGTCCGCCACATGCGAGTCCGATTGCCGCCGAGGCACCATCCACGCCGACGATGAGGCGTCCAGGCGGATCGACTCGTACCCTTTCGTCGCCGCGCTCAAATTGCCACTCGACGAGCGCACCACTTGAGAAACGCAGCCGTATGCACTCGTGATTTACCAAGTCGTCCGGATGTCGCGGGGCGCCGCGCGCTGCGAGATATGAGGGTGATGCGGCCCAAGCGATTCGCTGCTGACGGGGTCCGATCGACACGGCGATCGTATCCTGCGCCAAATGCTCGTCGTAACGGATCCCGGCGTCGTAACCGGCCGCGACGATATCGACGAGCCGGTCGTCCACCATGATTTCCACGCGGACCTCAGGATGTCTTTGCAGGAACCGGTCGATGATGGGCGGCAAGATGTCGACCATCACCGCGCCCGTAACGTTGATCTTCAGAAGTCCCCGTACCACGCGCTGGGAGCTTGCCGCATCGTGCAACGCTGCGCGCGTTTCTGCCAGTAGTGGCGAAATCCGGGCGGCGAGCGCGCGCCCTGTCTCTGTGGGCGTGACGCTGCGCGTGGTGCGAATCAGCAGCGGTACGCCCAACTGGATTTCCAATTGCACAATCCTTTCGCTGACTGTCGACGAGGACAGGCCGAGCCGGCGAGCCGCGGCCCTGAAGCCGCCGGCCTCCAGGACGGCCAGGAAAATCGACAGCAGATCCAGATTGGATTCGTCATGATTGTTCGGCATAGCGATCAGTCTATTCGGTTCCGGCCCAGTTATCACAACGCAGCGAACAGGCCTAGAGTGGTTCCATACTTTCTTGAGGACCAAAAGATGACAAGCAAAACAATTCTGATTACTGGTGCCAACAAGAGCATTGGTTACGAAACGGCGCGACAGCTAGGTCGACTGGGCCACCGGATCTGGCTCGGCTGCCGCGATATCGCACGCGGCACTGCAGCTGTGGAATCGCTAGTAGCGCAGGGTCATGACGTTCGGCTTCTTTCTATCGATGTGACCCAGGACGACAGTGTGCTGGCTGCTGCTGCGCGGGTGCAGGACGAAGACGGAAGGCTCGATGTGCTGATCAATAACGCCGGCATTTCAGGAGGGGCGAGCACGTTGCCTAGCCAGCAGCCGATTAGCGACATCCGTGTTGTGTACGAGACGAACGTGTTTGGTCCAATCCGTGTGACTCAGGCGTTTTTGCCGTTGTTAAAAGTCGCCGGTCACGGCGTCGTCGTCATGGTGAGCAGCGGACTTGGCTCGCTAGGCTGGCTTTCAGATCCGGATAACCAGTTTTATGGGGTCAACATTTTGGGCTACAACAGTTCCAAATCGGCACTTAACGCCATCACCGTGGCTTTTGCGAAAGAGCTCGCGTCGGTTGGAATTAATGTTGATGCCGTCGATCCGGGCTACACCGCCACCGACTTCAACAACCATTCCGGGTATCGCACTGTGGAACAGGCGGCGGCCGGCGTTGTCTGGTTGGCAACCCGCAACCCGTCGGGCATCTCAGGAAGGTTCTACTTCGAACAGGAGCAGATTCCGTGGTGATGACCATTGATCGTGCGCAGCGCAATCAGGCGGTAACGATAGAATTGCTGCTTTACCATGGACTATCCCAATTTCTTTTGCCTCGCTTGGCCTGATTGATCCGTTGCTGCGTAATGTGCAGGACATGATTACCAGACACCTCCGCCGGTGCGGGCCCAGGCGATTCCTGCTGTGCTCAGTGGCAAGGACGTCATGGCTGCGGCGAAGACCGGCTGTCTGATGTTGCCCGCGAATTTCGGGTCCTTTAACTGAGCGGAGATTGTGCCACCCGTTTGTTTCTGGGCGGCGCCTGCAAAGGAAACCATTGGTGATGTAGGGAACCGACGCACGCACTCAGCGGCGCTCAAGGCGAATATGGCGCTCGCAGGTGTCGAAGAACGAGTAAATTGCGAATATGACCGAATAACCTGCCAACGGCCAGTTGTGCCCAGATTGACGCTGATAAGACTTTGTAGCATGTCTCGTCAGAATAACTGCAAGTTGCCTCGCTACAACAGGCCATCAGTTTTGAACGCAAATTGCGCGAATGCGATGCAGGCTGACACCTGCGAATGCCTATCCTGCCCGGAGGTCGTTCACTGGCTTTGTCCAATAGGTAACGAAGCCTGCGTGATGTCCCGTGCAGCGGCATATTCGCAATTTATTGTTCATATTCGCAGTTATTCCGTACTTCGACACGAGTTATACCTCTCATACAGCTTCGGAGACTCACATATCTTCCGCACGCGGCTTGAGAAGAATCTTGCCGCGCGCCTGCCCACTTAAACTTATTGCCATCGCTTCACGCCACGCTTCAAGGGGTAGGACCCGTGCGATTGGAACAAACAGCTTTCCTTCTGCGGCGAGTCTCGCGAATTCGCCTAACATGTCCCAGCGTTCCGGGTGCGATTCCGAGAACGAGTGCCGCACTCCCAGTGCATCCGCAGTAGTGAAGTCTGTAATTGTCAGTACGCGCTTCGTGTCCCCTCCAGCTATTTTGACGAGGTCGGGCAAGACGCCGCTGGGCGGAGCAGTGTCCAGCACGAAATCGGGATGCCCATTCACCAGAGCCTCGACTCGTTCGACCATTCCGTCGCCGTAATTAGTAACCAATGCGCCAAGCTCGGCCAGCTTAACCGAATACGTGGCGCCCGCGGTCGCGACGACTCGGAAACCTTTCATCAACGCCAACTGCACGGCGGCAAAACCCACGGTCGTACCTGCTCCATGAACAAGCACCGTGCATCCTTGATCCGCTCCGAAGCGCTCGAGGCTGCGAAACGCGGTTTCAGCGGCCAGTGGAATAGCGGCAGCACTCTCCATCGACAAACCTTCGGGCACCAATGTCCAGTGTTTCATAATTGCGTGGTCAGCAGCACCAGCACTAAAACAATTCGCGTAGTCCGCCGCGCCAAACACAGCGTCGCCGACGGCAATTCCTTGAACATCATTCGCGACAGCATCCACGATACCGGATACGTCGAGGCCGATGCCACGAGGCATATTTCCCGGAAACAAGCCTCGGCACAGCGCCCAGTCGGACGGATTCAAACCACATGCAACCACGCGCACGCGGATCAAGCCGGCATCCGGGTATGGAATCGACACCTGCTCCATGCGCAATACCGAGGACGGCTCTCCAAATTGATGAAAACGCACTGCCCGCATGGTTTCAATCGACTCTGCTTGTCCGCTCATAACCTGCTCCTGTTTAACAAAAATGTATTTGTCAGTGACTGACATTTAACCATAGCATATAATGTCAGTTACTGACACATAGACGAGTTTTTCATTGCCAAGAAACGGTACCGAGGTGCGACGCCGCTTGCAGGAAGCGGCGCTTGAGTTGTACGCAGCGAACGGATTTGATCAAACCACAACTGCTGAGATCGCGACGCTGGCAGGCGTGACGGAGCGCACGTTTTTCAGGCACTTCGCCGATAAGCGAGAGGTAGTGTTCGATGGCGAAGCTGCGTTGATTGAAATGCTGGTCGATGGAGTGCGCCGTGCGCCCGATGGAGGTGCGCCGATGGAAGTACTGTTACATGCGTTCCGTTCGGTAGTAGCGCTCGTGGAAGCGAATCGTCCGTTTCTGACACCGCGGCAAAAAGTGATCGAAGCTGCACCTGCTCTTCGAGAGCGTGCGCTGGCCAAAGCCGCGGCCATTACGACAGCCTTGTCGGCGGCATTGGTCGAGCGCGGCCTAAATTCTCCCCTTGCAATGCTTGCCGCCCAGACAGGCATCGCGGCGTTTGGTTATGCGACCAATACTTGGCACAGCGATCCGTCATCGGGATTGAACAATCATCTCGATGTCGCTTTCGCCCGTTTGCGAGGTTTGGCCTCTACCGGTTAAAGCTCTAGTAGGGGAAGGGCGGCCTGGGATTTGCCCGCCGATACATATGATAGTGTCCTCTATTACATATACGGAGCATCTCATGGCGACCATAACGGACGAGATGACGCGCATCCTCGAAGACGCCGCCGAAGGGCTCAAGGCACTCGAGGAAGAAGTCATCACCGCGGAGTTCAATCCGGACGACCCAGTGAGTGCCGAAGCGGCCATCGCCCACGTCGAAGCTGTCATCGATGCGAAAATCGCACGTTTTCGCGGCAACCGTCTTGTCGAGGAAGCGGCAGACGCGATCAAAGCCGAATGCCGGGCTAACATTCTTTGGCAGGCCACCGATCGCGGCACGCGCACGCTGCATTGATCGTGCTGGCCTTTTATGACACTGCCTTGACCCGTACCACTCAGATTCGTGTGACTTTCCTTCCGTCGGCTGACGAAGCTCGCGCTCATCTTCCCAATGACTTTGTGCTTGCGCTGCGCTCGATCCGGGAATTTGCCTAAGCCGAGGGCGGCACGGTCGCCGTTCAAGGATCCTTGCCCGATGCAGCGGTTAGCATCCTGGTCGAATTTGGGAAAAACAGTAGGTCCTTTTCTGGGCCCGGCACTCGGTGCTGCGGTCAGCGGATGGTTTCAAAGACGCGCCGGCCGAAAGCTACGACTTCAAGTGGGTGATATCGAAGTCGAGGCCAGTAATCAGGCAGAGGTTGAGCAATTGCTTGAATTGGCAATTGAGATCCGGAAACGCCAGACCAACGCCGGTAACAGTCATGAATGAGGCGGCGCTTGTCGTTCGCGTAGAGACAACGCTCCCTGCGCTGATCATTGGTGCCGGCGAGCACGCGAGCGTCCGTTTACTGGAATTTTTTGCATCGAACATTCGCACCCCAAACACACGACGGGCATATTCGCATGCGGTGGGCGAGTTTCTCGCGTGGTGCGCGCAGGCCGGCGTGAGGTCCATTATCGAGGTGCAGCCGCTGCACGTGGCGGCATGGATCGAGCTGCAAACACGGACGCTGTCGGCCCCGACCGTCAAGCAGCACCCGGCCGCGATTCGCCACCTTTTTGACTGGCTGGTGATCGGCCAGGTCGTGCCGGACAACCCAGCCGCGTCCGTGCGCGGACCGAGTTATACGACCCGCTAAAGCAAGACGCCCGTGCTTGACGCGAGCGAAGCGCGGCAGCTGCTGGACAGTATCGATGTGAGTATGCCCATTGGCCTGAGAGACCGGGCGTTGATTGCGTTGATGGTATTTTCGTTCGCGCGGGTAGCCGCAGCGCTCGCCATGCGTGTGGAGGACGTCTATAGCCAGCACCGGCGCTTGTGGGTACGCATGCATGAAAAGGCGGCAAGCAACATGAGATGCCCTGTCATCACACGCTAGAAGCCTAATTGGATGCATACATCCGAGCCGTCGGGATTAGCGCCGATGGCAAGGAGCCGCTGTTTCGTACCATTCAACGGGGCACCGGGCGTCTGAGCACCACCGCCCTGCCCAGTCCAATGCGTACGTGACGGTGACGCGCCGAGCGCCTGCGGCTGGTCTCGACACCAAGATTGGGAATCACACGTTTCGCGCTACCGGCATCACTGCCTATCTGAAAAACGGCGGCACACTACAAGAACGCCGCAGCGATGGCGAAGCATGCATCGACCCGTACCACACAGCTTTACGACCAGCGCCGTGACGACAGTAGCCTTGACGAGGTGGAGCGTATTTGCGTGCGAGTTGCGGAGTTTCTGCTGTAGTTAATACCAAGGCTGACAAGCGTATTTTGCGGTCGAGATAGGGGACAACTCCGGCAAAAAGGTAGCTGGTTCGGGATCGAAGAAGCTCGCGTGGACAATAAAAAGGCGACCTGAAACAGTCACGAATGGCTATCGCTTTTTGATTAATCCGGAGAAAAGAAGGAAAAGAAGCCGACGTTTTTACACGTCGGATAAAAGTCCGGCACTACGGGAAAACCGCCGGGACGAATTTGTCGGGAGACGCAAACGTTTTGTGTGACGAAACGTTCGGCAATTTTGGTTTTTACAGAAATCCCTTACCTATTGCCTCAATCCTCGTACCAATGGCACGTTGATTGCATTTATAAGCGTTCATCGATCGGCTCCCATTGCCACTAACGTGAAATCTTATGCACATCCACACGCCAAAAATGCCGCCTCGAATTGCAGACCAAGAAATCAGCCATCTCGAAGCGGTGCTAAGCCTCGCTTCGCGAGCGAACGCCGCAACCGGCCTACCTCGAATCGATGACGCTTACTGGCGCTTACGCGTGGAGCAGCTGGGGGATCGTTATGAACTTTTGCCGCAACAGAAAACTCGAGTAGCCAGACTCTCGCGCTCGCTTGCAGCAATAGCACACGTAGAAAGAGAAGCGGCAACCGCCGATTCGCTGTCGCGCTTTGCGGCTTAGCTTGCTCAGAGCAGCGAAATGAATAAAACCGAGTGTCCAACTGCAGCGTGGCGGTCGGCGAGTCTCCATGCCCGTTGCGGCGCATGGGCACCAACGCTCAGTGACGAACGTCGCGCCGGAACAAGGCCGATTTCATTGCCAAGTATTCTGACACTCTTTCGTTTTCCCTTTCAGTTCATTCGCCGGAAGCGTCCCATGCGACTAGCTGGAAAAAAACCCAAGTTAATGTTTTCTCGCAAAGATTCCACTGCCGCCACGCGCGAAACTTTATGCCACGACGACTTCGCAATTTACGCCACATACCGGTTGATTCAAGGCCGATTTATAGGGTCGCTCAAGGTTGTTAGGAAAACCGACAACCGTCTGCTTTTTCCGTTCGAAGGAGCGCCTACCATTGGGCCGTTTGACCACAAGGAGGAAGCACTGCGCGCGTCCGAGACACTCGGGATTCAGATCGTGGAAGGCGACATCGCCAATCCTGAACCGTGAGGCGCTGCGACATGGCTCATCGCACTCGGAGAAGAGGTCATCGCCCACGCCCTAAGTTCGCCCTGCTGCGCTGGGAGTGCCTGCCTATGATTACGAGCAGCGTTCATTCACTCATTGAAACGGCAAGCCCCATCGGTCTGCGACACCCTAGCCGTAGTGCTGTACAAAAAGATATCTTTTTGCTGGAACCGATTTACAAGTATGCCGGCGCCGCGCCGCAGTAGCAGCGGTCCGGCACACGCTTTGCACTAGAGCCGTGCGCGTACGCAATGGTTCCGCACGCGCCTGATGGCCACCAGTGGTAAACCCTTTCACTACGGAAGACGTCAAATCATGAAGATACTCACCACTCAGGACGGACTGCCTCGGCTTTCATGGGGTTCCGTGATCGCTGGCGTCATATTGTCGTCCATCGTCTATCTAATCATGAGCGTGCTTGGCACGGCAATCGGGGCGTCGCTCCTTTCGCCTTTGTCGCAGCCGAGTCCTTTGCATGGATTTGGTTTCGGCTCCGGCGTATGGGTTATTGTAACGACGGTATTGGCAGTCTTTGTGGGCTCCTATTTCGCAGGCCGCTGCGCCCCAGTTCTTGGCTGGCTGCATGGACTGTTAGCTTGGGCGGTCATGACCCTTCTGATCGTCTTTGGCACCACGTCGTTGATCAGCAGTGCGGTAAGCACTGTTGGCAGTGTGGCGGCTACCGGGGCTCAGGTTAGCGCGACAGCGGCGAATCAGACCAACGTCGACCCGTCGATGGTCAACTCAGCCAAGCAACAAATACAGGCAGCGGTTGCATCGGCTGCCTCAGAAGCATCGAGCCCTCAAGCCGAGCAAGATGGACGGCAAGCGGCCGACACGGCCGCCCGAGGCGTGGCCCGTGCAAGTTGGTTCGCTGTCGCCGCGCTGTTGGTGGGTGCGATCATTTCGATCGTCTCCGGAAGTGCTGGATTTCGCCATCAACCGTCCTTTGAAGACGCCGGCGGTACAGCTGCAGGTAACGATGCCGTTTCTACACTAAGCCGAGTGACACGTCCGACCAGGGCCCTCTGATTTAAGCCTCACCCATTTATCGCCTCTCTAACGCGTCCAGGCCGAGGCTCCCGCTTCGGCCTTTTTCCTTATGGGGCTCAACCATGGAACATGACTCAAAACCACCGACAGTTGGACTCACGCGAGGCGATGACAGTGGAGAAGAATTGAAAATCGCGGCAGTACAGGAAGAAGTCGATGTGGGCGTCAAAACAACCGAAACAGGAGCGGTTCGGATTCGTAAGGTGGTGCATGAAGAGATGCACCCGGTGCCGGTCAGCTTGCGCAGCCAGACCGTCGATGTTCGGCGCTTTGCGATCAATCGTCCCGTAGAAAGCAAGTACGAGGCGCGCCAAGAAGGCGACACGCTCATCATTCCGGTCTTTGAATATGTTCCCATCATCACGATGCAACTGACATTGAAAGAAGAGGTGCATGTAACCACCACCGTTTCACAGCAGGAAGTCTTCCAAAACGTGTTGTTAAACACTGAAGAATTAGTCGTTGAACGCCGGTCGGGCGCTCAGGGAGAATGGCACCGCGACGGCGAGAAAAACGAGTAGGTCGCAGGCGTCGGGCACAGCGGTTGCAACCTCCAATGCTGCATGCAATTCCCTTCATGGGCCGCCTTTGGCCCCTCTTTTATGGAGCGACCGTAATGGCACAAACTCTTATCGGCTTATTTAATACGTTCGAAGATGCACGCAGCGCCGCAGACCGTCTGACGCAAGAAGGTATCCCGCGCACGGACGTGAATGTGCACGCGAATGACGATGCGCTGCAAGCCAACGATGGAACGCTTTCCGCAGCGGATAACGGCGGCACGCGGACAGTTGTCGGTGACCACGCAGCAGGCGACGTGCATGAACATTCCACCGGCGGCATTGCTGGATTTTTTAAACGCCTTTTCGGTGACGATGAAGCGCCGGAAGAGGTTGGCCACTATCACGAATCGCTTCGCCGCGGCCACGCACTGCTCTCCGTTGATGTGCACGATGAAACACGGGTTGACGCCGTTCGCGCCGCACTCAATAGCGCGGGCGCAATCGATATCGACGAGCGGGTCGCGCATTGGAAGAGCTCGGGCTACAACGGTTATGACAGTACAGTGCCTGCGTACACGGCCGACGAAATCGCGGCCGATCGCCAAGCGTTTCCAGTGGTGAAGGAAGACCTCGCTGTAGGCAAACGTGAGGTGTCCACAGGTGGCGTTCGCGTCTATTCCCGTCTGACCGAAACCCCGGTGAGCGAGTCGGTCGATCTGCGCGAAGAGCACGCGACGATCGAGCGCCGTCCTGTTGACCGCCCCGCTACGGCTGCTGATCTGAAGGAAGGATTTGTCGAAGTTCGGGAGACGGCAGAACAACCCGTTGTCGCCAAAACCGCACGCGTTGTTGAAGAAGTGATCGTTGGCAAGGAATCAAGCAATCGCACTGAAACAGTCAACGACACGGTTCGCGGTACGGACGTCGAAGTGGAACGCGTCGCGGGTCAAGAGGGAGCGTTGCGTCCCGACGTTTCAGTGAAGAAGCCCTAATTCGAGTAATCGTTCGTAGTTCTTAGCGGCGGCCGACTGGCCGCCGCTTTGCTTTTCCGATCTTGACCTGCCGCTATCGCCAACAGGCACGACGGCACGGCGTTTGCGGTACTTCAATGCACCGCAGAGGTTGCGGAAACGAAAACGCTACGTCTAAGGAGACGGCAATGAAAGTGTTTATGAAAAGAGTGTTGGTGGCGATAACCGTTATTGGCCTGTCGGGTGGTGCATACGCCCAGGCCGGCGGAGGCGGCGGAGCCGGCGCAGGGGGTGCAGGCGCAGGTGGGGGAGCCGGCGCGGGCGGCGGTGCCGGAGCAGGTGGAGCCGGCGCGGGAGGTTCCAGCGGCGGATCGGGCGGCGGCGGCGCAGGCAATGGCGGGAACGGCGGTTCGGGCGTTGGCATGGGAGCACCCAATCAGTCCGGCAAGACCGGCGGTGCAATGAGCGCGCCTGGAAAGACTGTTCCTGGAGGTGGTACCGGAACAGGCACGGGTGACCAACCAGGTACCGCTGGCGCAGGTGCGAAGTCCAGCAACGGCACCAGCAACTAAATTGTCGAGCGCCGCACGGTCCTACCGTGGGGCGCCATAACCCATGGGGGTCAACAATGTCTGACATCGCGAAAGAAAGTGCTCAGGCGAGCGGCGCTGATGAAAAGCCCGATGCCTCTAAAAATCCGGACTCAAAGACGACGCTTAGCGATTTTGCGCACGCCTCCCAGTCGTGGGACGCGCCTGAAACGAGCTCCAGTAATTCTTCCGCCGCTGATAGCGAGGCATCAGCCAAGCGAGTGCGCGAAGTTCTCGACGACGCACAAGAAGTTTTGCAACGGAATTATCGCGCGGCGTCTGACAGCGCAGACGATTTCGTCCACGAAAACCCGTGGAAGACCATCACCCTGGCGGCGGTCGGCGGGATCATCTTGGGCATGCTGATAAGCCGTTAGATTTGGCTCGTTTTGTTCGCCGCCTGCATGAGCCTTGTTCAATAGGGCTTTGGCAAAGGCGCATCAAGCGTTGGCGACTGAGGCTTACGACCGCCCTCGGCGGAATCGCTTACGGGCGGCGCTGATATAGGCAGCGACGTCGCAACGCCGGTACTACTCGCCGCGTCAACTGGGGGATGAGCAACGACGCGCTTTGCGGCGTCCATTTTCAACACATTATCCGCTGCCGAGGTTGCCGAGGGTTGGGCGAACGCCAGCACCGGTAGCCAAGCGATAGAGGCGATCACTGCAGCGCTGAGGATTGAAGACCGTAGCGTAGTTTTCATTTCGGCATCCATAGTGTCGTTTCGTTTATTTGGGAACATCTTTTGCTCGAAGGTGGTTCACGTGTGCGGATGAGCGAGTGCTAGCATTTGCTGCACCCGCCGCATAGCGAGAATCCATTCAACGACTTTCAATAGGGAGTATGGACATGCCGTATCTTTTGGGTTGGCTGCTTGGGGTTCCAGTTATCGTGTTAGTGATTCTCTATTTGATTTTCCATTGATGTGACCGGACGGAGCGGGGAGTCTTAGATAACCCTCAAGTATGTCCGGGGCACACCTCGCAATTACTAGGCGGAACGATTTTTTCACTGAGGTTCGCGTGCTTAACCCTCTGTTCCAAGCGCAAGCCAATATTCGACGCTGGAAGGCGATCGCTAATTTTTGCGCCGCTCGCGCAGGCGACTATGCTGAGTTAGCCGGGCTCGAGCTGGCCGAGACGAAAGCGACTGTATTACGGGAGTTGATCTCGATGGTCGCGCTCGCCGTGGGTGTTTTGTTCACTCTCTCGTTTCTATGCTTCGCTTTGATTGCGACGGCGTTCGGAACGCCATATTTCTTGGCTGTGGTGTGGGCAATCGCGGGCATATGGCTCATCGTATCTGTCGCAGCGTTCTTTACCATGCGTACGCAGCTGCGCGGCGCTAACCACTTCGGTTCGCTTCAATCCGAACTACGCGAAGACTTGAAAGCGATCAAGGAGGCCCTGTGAAGACGCCGCCGGAATGGACCTACCATGAGACCCGCAAGGAACGTCGGGCTCACGTCTTGTCGCGCTTAGCCCTGACGCGAGCTGAATTTATGGCCGATCACAGCACCGGCGAGATTACTGGAAACGGGCTGTTTCACCACCGTGCTCTCAGTACGAACTCGTTGCCAATCAAACGGTCTCGCGGCAGCATCCTGCTTGCGTCACCAAATGCTCAAACAATCACGGCTGTGCTTGTTTGCTCGGTGATTTTCGGTCCACGCCGTCTATTCGCGTTAGTGGGGCTTCCCATCGTGCGTGCGTGGGCGACTCGCGCAGTCCGTAATCTGATTACGGCGCCGAAAGCGCAAGAAAAAAATACACGAATGCCGGCGGGTTTGGTAGGTGCAAGCTCCTAGACGAAGGAGCCTGCAGTCTGATGCGCGTTTTCTGCGACGGTGCCGACGTGCGTGTAGCCGGGCGATTGACGGGCTTACCCGAATGGATGGTGGCAGTCTCCCTGACCGTAGCCGTCAATAAGGCCTTCAACGCAGTCCCCGAAGCACCTCAGCTCCCAAGTCACGCTTGGCCCGTTGGCTGCCCAGCGCCGGCGTCGTCGTCAACGTCCGGGACCAAATCGCGTGTCCCGATTGGTAGTGCCCCTGCTCATGACGCTCTTTGCCATTGCGTGATAGTCTCTTCGCAACCTTTTTGCGAAAACACCAACTGTCTGTAAAGCGTTCGTTCTGGCAGGCTATGATCATTGACCAAGCAGGGCGAGCCGTTGAGACTTGCAACTATTACTTGAAAGTATCACCTCTCTTGGTACTCACTGCTCGTGAAAGCTGTAATTACTTCTCATGCTTGCGTTACCGCGCTAGACGTTGCCCCCTACGATCAATTCGGCTACGCGCTGTATGGAAACGACGGGCTTATGCATACAGACTTTGTCAATCTTCGGACCGCCAAGGTCTTCGCAGCCGAGCTGGCAGGCAATAGTGCGTTCGCAATGCTCATGGTCGCTATCGCCAACGCAGATCCGCAGATCTACAACGCAATGGTCGGCAGGTCATTCGATGACGCGGCTAGGGAGTCGCGCTAAACGGCATCGATCTTGCCGCCAAATTTTGAAATTCAACACTTGGAGCATGCCGTGAGAGCCACTATTCTCGGGCATTCGTTAGTCCCTGAAGGGGATGAGCAACTGCACATTTTTCATTACATGCTGGACGACGGAGGAGCAGGTCCCGCCCGGAATGAATCCATTTCACTGCGGACGGCGCGCGTGATTGTGGCTAACCTCCCCGATGGGAATGCCCTTATCGCCATGCTGCGCGCGATTGTTGATATGCAGCCGGACGCTTATGCCGCATTAGTGGGTCGCCAGTTCCGAGACGCACATGGGTAAGACGGCGTTAGCGACTCGCTTCGGATCTGAGGCAAACACCCACAAGATTGCCCGATTTTTTCTCCACCGGGCTGGCTTCGATAATCGCTATCCGCGCCGCATGCGAGACTGTGCCGCCCGGTGATCCTTTGATTTCCCCGCTTTGGCGTATATGAGCGCATGCTCGCCGAGAAGCTGGGCGTCGTGCCGCCAATCCAGTGACCGACGTGCAATTTTGTGCTGAAACGCAAGGGCGGTCGAAGTAAAACGGCAGCCACGCCCTGGATCAGAAGCATCAAGCCGGACGGGAGCAACATGATGAAAATCCGCTCACACGCGCTATTTGCGTTGGCCACTCTGGCCGCCGGCTGCGCGGCTTTGGCGATAGCCGCTGAGCCACCCCTGAAAACATTGCCGTTACAACAGGACATCTGGATCACTGGAACGATGCAACCCCATGCCGGACAGTTCCTATCGGGAAAGCAGACGACCCTCCGGTTGGATTTTCCTGCGATATCGCCCTGCGACAATCACGTTGTAACGGCGGTCAAGCTGGATAAGGCAGGCCAGGCAGAACCGTTGCTTTTGCTGTCTCGTCGTGGGCAGCGAATCGCCCTCAGGGGACGCGTCACTTGTTCAAGCTCTGGTGTCCGGTTTTCTCCGATGCCAGAGCCGGACTACGTGTTTCCTATTTACTAGCTACTCACACGATTCCCGGGACATCTTGGCTATCTAAAGGTGCTTCGGCTCGAACGGGAAAGCGGATTTCAAAGGTCGTGCCGTGACCTTGCCGGGTCTCGAAGTGGATTCTGCCATCAAGCACCCGGCAAAGCTCCTTGACGATCGCCAGCCCTAGGCCCACGCCGGGTATATCCTCGCCTGCGGCCCGCTGAAATTCGTCGAATATTCGGTTGGTGTCCGACGACGCAATGCCGACACCGGTATCGGCAACCCGCAAAAACCAGCCGCCATCTCCGTGCCCGCCCATCGCCAGCTTGACTTCACCAGCTTTGGTGTACTTTGTCGCGTTCGACAAGAGGTTTAGCGCCACCTGCTTTACCTTGATGCGGTTTGATAGCACCGTTGGCACCGCGGCGTCGAAACAGGTAGAAAGGTGTAAGCCTTTCGCCTCGATACCAGGACGGCAAGCCGTCACCAACTCATCAAAGAGTTCGCGCAAGTCGAAAGGCTCTACCGCAAGCGGTGCCCGGTCGCCCAACACGACTGAGTATACGACCATGTCGTCTACCAGTTGTTTCATGTCCGCCGCCTGTCGGGTGGCCAGCGCCAAACCGGCTTCTGCTTTGGATGGCGCGCGCGAAATGAGTTGTAACGCGGTGGAAAAAGCGTTCAGGAAATTGCGAAGATCATGTACGACACTGCGCGTGATCTGCATGCGCGATTCATAAAGGTCGCTCACCAGCTGCTGCTTCAGTGCTAATTCGTGGTTCGCCCGCTCCAGGCTACCGGTGTATTCGTCGATTTTTCGATCGCGCTCTGTGACGACTTCCCGGATGGACGTGACGGTGACAAAACCGAGCGCCTCGTCAATCAGCCGGCGAGCACGCCCTTCATGTCGCCTAGTGAAAACACCATCCAATTCCGCGAACGTCTCAGCCGCATCCACCAGCACCTGCCTGAACAGATCCAGTTCGTGTACTAGTTCATCGATTCGATAGCCCTGCTGCCAGCGAACTTTGCCATGGGTGCGAGCGTCGCGTTCGATCGCCGGCTCCACCTGTTCAAGATCCTGCGCGTCGAGCGCAGCACAGATTCCGTCCAGGATTTCCGGAAGATGATCGGCGAGCTGGTCGTACGTCAGTTTGTCAGCCTCGACGAGGCTGGCGTCGCCGAATACTGCTTTCATCCACTTTTCGGTCAGGGTGGTCCGTTCCCGACGCAGGAATTCGGCAAAACCGCGAAGCGGGCCTGCTTGCGTTTCAGTCATGTTGGTGTTTGCAGAATAGTGTTTTGAGGGAACGGGGCGCCGTAGTGACGCGGACTGCCTAGGATATTTTTAATGGTACCAAGTCACGGGCGCCAGGAAAGCTAACCGAGCGCGGCGCCTCCCTGAGGCGAAGCTACCGGCGCGCCGGGCAGGCTCCTTTCGTCGACGGGTAATCGCAAGAGCCAACAAATCTTCGGCCATCCTTTCCTACATAGTTGGCACAACTCAACCGCCTCGTAAGCACCGCAGACAGTCTACTATGCCTCGTTAGGCGAGTTTGCTGCGCATGCCATGGGTAACGAACAGTATCCGCGCCCTCGTAGTCAGGATCCAGATAGATGAAACACCGCTGAATCCTAAAATCGAGTATTGCAAAAACATCACACCATCTCCCAGCCAACGATTGTTCGGCGCTCCAGCGGACGCCATTTGAAGTCACATCTGAGCTCGTTCCTTCGATGACAACAACATCCCCCTGCTGGATAAAGTTGAGTAGGCGTGGTCGTGTCTAAACTCCGCAGCCATCTTGCCGAGGTCCGAGAAAAGCCACTCGTACTCAATGCGCCCTGTTGCAAGTCCCCACTTCGGAAAATAAACCTGGGCTTGGTCATCGAACAGCTCGAAAAATGTACTCGGGAGTCGAGGCGCTGCAGATACTCCAGAGCTATTGTTCGACGCTGCTGATCAGTCATTCCCGTGCTTTCCGTGGTCGCTCCTTAAAAAACCATAGAGCAATTCGCGTGTACACCCACCATTAGCGCCAGCAGGTAATGGAGGAACTGGACGTTATTCATAGGCAATTCCGAGCGCGCGAGCGTATCCTGGACAGCCATGGTGAAGTTTTGTTTTCTTACGGGACATGGGAAGCGTAAGCCGCGCCCACGCGACCCTACCAGCCATACTTCAGCTCCAGCCCCACATAGCCCGAGTTGCTCCCGCCCAGCTCGCGGATAGAATCCCCGACCCGGAAATGCACGGCCTCTACGGATGCAACAAGGTTGGTCGCCACTCTCCAGTCAGCACGTATCTGTAAGTAGGCGCCAGTCCATCGCGTGCGGTGCCCAGCAGTATCGGGACAACAGCACTTCCCTGCTGATAAATCGCATCGTTCGTGCTCATCCGCCATTGCAAACCTACAGCGAACAATAAGGCAAGTTTGCTGGACGGTTTGAGCGAAAAAGAGGGCTTTACATGGATGAGGTTTGCATACCCGGTGTAGCCCGCAAACATGAACTAATAACAGTTTGGGAAAAGCGGATTGAAGGTCTCAACGCGGCCGTCGTTCAAGTGACGGTCACCGGATGCTGCTTCAACCTGCAAGCCGAATCGGGGCGTCCAGAGGGAATTCTGCGTGCAGCCGAACAGCGAGCCAACCGCCCATGCCCCAATCGTCTTTTCGCCGACGTTACCCGTTTCAAACATCGACTCTACGTCCCAATCTCAAGCAGAGACTTTCCCCGTATATCGCAGGTCAAATACATTGCGATGCTCCTCACCTTGCGCATCAATGAACTGTGCACCGGCACGCGTGTAAAGCGGATAACATCCAGATAGGTACTCAAGCCCCACGTCCTTGCGTTTCGAAACGTACGCCGCTAAAGGTCAAATGACGATTCGAGGTGTCGTCAAATTCCGAGATATCGCGGTACTGAACCGGCCGCGTCGCTTACCCGATGAACCGCTACTTCTCGTACTCGTAGTCTGCCCATAGTGCGTCGTATGCCTGCGGTATATTTGGGCCGTCACGCATAGAGATAAATCTCTACAAGTCGAACGCCATTTCCTGCCGCCTAATGCGCAACTTTATCGTTTTCGGGCCTAGCGGGCTCTCCCAGGCAAGGAACGCCTGATGGCTGGTGACCGGCAAGACGGTCGGTGGCATCCGCATTTATCCCAAGCGCAACTGTCTGGACCGTGAGACAGCAGTCGAACAAGCAGCGCTTGACCATACGTTGCCCGGTTTTTCCACTTTGTTCGAACTCGACGACACGTCGGCCAAATTCCCAATAGGTTGCGGTCATTGCCGCGTTCACGCTGAGCGCTGCGGCTCGGCGGCTGCCCTCGGTGATTGCGATGATATCGCCGTGAATGCCTTTGTACTCAGTGCTGCTCAAAACGACGTTAGACATTGCTTTGTCACGAAACGATAAAAGAAGGACAGATGGCAGCCTACCTAGGAGTCCTCCTGAACTTAAAGATAACCGATCCGTCGTTGTCACGATGGTACGGGTTCGAGGACGCTAACTGTTTGAGCTCATCGGCTCACACCACACATAAGATGGACCAAATGTGAATCGTGCGTCGCCCACAAGCAATTTCACGCAATAAAATCACGACATTTCCGTTTGGGAGTGATTTGTCTAACAAACCGCTGCTCCTGTGCGGCGCTGGGGTCAAATTTGCTGCCGGCACTATATTACGTTGGCTTTTAGTCGGTCCAGCGACGTATGAATTTGCAAACAACTGCAACTTGGCAGCAGCCTGCGGGACGATTCGCTATAGCCTTGCTCGACGATGTATAGAGCATTTAACTTTGCGCAGTTGAAAGGAACAGACGGTTAGTTGCATTTTTTAATTATAAGAAAAGTCGTAATTGCTCCCCTCCCCTAGTAGAGAATCGTGCACCGCCGCACAGGTGAACACGCGGAACCCGCCGACGGCGCATCATTTGATTTCCATCTAAGAGCGTAATCGTCAGCGTATCCGGCTCGAATTACGACACCATGGATACGAAGGTACTGGTTTCGTAAGAACAAAGGCAATGCGATGGAAGGTGAAATCAGTAAAGCGGCAACCCCGTTGGGCAGACCCCGGCCGCATCAGGCGAAGTATTCTGGCAGGAGATAGTGTCATCGTAGAAGGCGAGTGGACTCGGCGGCCGACGGTTTTCCCGAGAGCGCGGACTCGCGGTCAGCACGTTTGGTCTGTGGCGCAAGAAGTTTTCGGATTCCCTCAAAGAGAACCAACTGGAGCTTGCAATTACTACAGATGCGGCATTCATCGTGTCCTATACAGATACGGGTTCGATGCCGTTGTCGCCCGACGCAACACCGCCGTTGCACGCATCGTACTCGCGTGACCGAGTGGTGCTTTGGCTGGCTGGCGTTCGCATCGAGCTAAGCGGGTTTAATGCCGAGCTCATCGTTCGATTCGTGCTTGGACAGTTCAGAGATGGCCGGTGCGCTGATTGCCTCGGACGTTCGCGCATACATCAGCCGTGATCCTGTGGACATGCGCAAGGCGATTTACGTTTTTTCTTACCTTGGCGAGCCGCTGCCTGCGCAGAAGCCTGCATCGGTCAACCTATTCGCCTTCGAGACGCAGTACCGCTCCAAATTAAAGATTCTTCACTAGAATCTAGGGCTTCGCCGTTTGGTACAAGCAACTGGAGGGGGTTGTATCTTCTCTGCAGTGCAGTTTCGATGCATTGGGATTTATCGGCCGAGAATTAGCTGCGGCATCGAACTATGCATGTACTGATGGTTACAATACACGTAGTGAAAAGTACGCGATCGGCTACACTCAACGGATTTTGGTGAGAATTAGACATTGTCGCGTATCTTGCCCGTCGAACGGCAGAGCGCACACACAATCTCGTGAAACAATCTCATAAACACGCAATAAGTCATTGATAACGCTAAATAAAATCTGGTCGGTGAAAATTTTAAATTGTTTCACGATCGGAGACGGAAATCATTGCCTGCTAGGTAGCAGGATATGAGGTTGTTCGCCAGAACAGTGTCAGTGGTTTTTATCAAGTCGCCCAGCTCACTTGAACTCGCGCTTCAAGAGTCGATTCGATGACCTACGACCGACAAATACAGCGTCCACGCGTCGGCGATAATAAACAGGAGCGACGTAGGCAGCACTGCTTTCCAAATGACCAACCCCATCGCAAGATCTCCCTGATTGCGGTCATTTACCCATGGCTTCGTCTTAGAGCTGTATGTATATAAGGGCTATTCACTTAGCGCCAACGGAGCGATCATGTCGGCGTGAGCGAATTTCAACCTACCCCTCTTGCGGGCGTCGACTACCCTCGGACGTGGAACCAGTTTGAAGAATGGTTTGCCACCGAGGACGACTGCGCGCGTTATCTTCAGCGACTGCGCTGGCCAGATGGATTCGCTTGCCCGGATTGTAGAATTAAGGGTGAACCATATCGAAGTAGCCGCGGACGCCTGATCTGCAGAGCCTGCCGCCATTCGTGCACGGTTACGTCAGGTACGATTTTAGATAAGACACGCACGCCCCTCAAGGTTTGGCTGGCAGCTGCGTGGCATATTACGAGCCAGAAATCAGGCATGAGCGCCTTGGGTTTGCAGCGTGTACTGGGCTTTGGTAGTTACCAAACCGCCTGGACCATTCTGCATCGCTTTCGGCGGGCGATGGTTCGCCCGGGGCGAGAGCGCTTGCAAGGCATCGTCGAAGTAGACCAGAGCTATCTTGCAATTCGTGATCGCCGTGTTACCCCCGTCGGTAAAGGCACGAGGGGGCTGACCACTAAAGCTATCGTGGTGATTGCCGTGGAAATCTTGGTGCCAAAAGGGTTCGGCCGTATCCGTATCCAGCGAATTGAAGCGGAGTCGGGCGCCAACATCGTTCCGTTCGTGAGAGAAGTCGTGGAACGCGGCTCCGTGCTGCGTACGGACGGCGCAGCCATCTACCGGGACCTGCGGGAGGAATATCAGCATGAACGGACGGTGGTCAGAAACGTGATACCGGCGGATGCCATTCCAGCTCACATGCCGCTGCCTGGCGTACATCGGGTGGCTTCGTTGCTCAAGCGCTGGCTCCTCGGTACACATCTAGGAGCAGTTAAGCCGGCCCAGTTGGAACACTATCTCGACGAATTCGTGTTCCGCTTCAACCGACGCGCGTCACGTTCTCGCGGCCTTATTTTCTACCGCTTGCTCGAACAGGCCGTTCAAGCCGACCCGATCACCTACCGTCAGATCGCAAAAAGAACATCTCGCGACGCTTAAATTTCGGCTTGCGGGATGGTGGCTCTAAGTGGATAGCCCTTATGTATACACAGTACCCAATCCCGCAAGCTCATGTCGAAAACGGGCTTTACTAGCCTTGCGTCGGGGCATTACTAATTAGCTTCATGCGCACGCTGTTACACGGATTAGCGATTGATTTGAGTGCTCTCAAGCTCAATCCCCCACGCGTTAGCAACCTCCGCGGTTTGTTACAGCTAATGCAGATTTGCAGCGATCGCAGTAAAACCTTAAAGCTCAGTTAGAGCGTATTCGGCGGCGACAATGCAGCACCCTGTTTAACGGCGCCGAGCAGGGACTGTGACGTTGGAAAAACTTAATTCGCTGAGAATTTAGTTGTCTCCAACGGAAAGCGAATCAAAGCGCTTGCATCGGATGGATCTCGTTCGTGAGGCGCATGATCAGATTGCGCTTCAGTGCCTTTCAATGCCGGCCACCCAGCACTGATCGTGTTCACTTTCGCACGCGCCAATCTCGTGTTTTGCACACTTCGACAAGCACAGGGACAGCCGGTAAATGTGGTTCATACAGGCGTACGCTTGCCTGTCTGCCGACTCAAAAACCTGCAGGGCAAGCTGTAACGCGACTGGAAGAAACTGATTAAAGAAAAGACACAAACGTCCAAGTCCGCGCGACATTGCCGCAACGATCTTCCATCGCTTATTACATTTTCCGTGAGTCCTTCGCACCGCCCGTTGTTGCTCCCTATTGCGCGTCAGCGTCATCGCAGGTCAAAGGTAAGAAACCCTTCTCGCGTCCCGTTCTACACCACGCTCGAAGCGCCTCACATGCGGTCCCGGTGAAACGATCAGTCTTGTTCGTTACAAATCGCCAGCACGACTGCAATTGACTATTGCCTTGAGGCTGCAAAACACCGCTCGCAGCGAAGGAAAAAGTGTTCTGATTAGAACATTTCTATAAACGCGACTTGAGAGTGTTGACGCCAAGAGAGTTGCGAACTGTTAGGCAGCGGCATCTAAGACGACGCAATGATTCGGGCACCGTACTGAGTGCTGAAAGCGGAGCTTAATACAGCGCGCGTTCAACTGTTTCTATCGATTAGCGGGCGAGAGCGCTTGCTTTGAACACACCTCATTGGTAGGCGGCAGAGCAGACTACGGGAGGAACAGTTTTAGCGCAGGGTTGTCAACACCGACAAGGCTCATTGCGTATCTGTCCCGCCTTTTAGCGAGCACGGCGAACGCAGCCCCCTTAAAAAAAACATACGCCAACTTGCACGCCGACTTGAATCCTGCGTCATCAAAAATTGACCGCACCTCTTTCCGGCCTTCGCGCTGCTCCGGTGATTCACACGCGGTGTTTTAGCGGGTTGCATACTAAATTCTAAATATGTCTTCCAGCCAATTTGTAACGACGGCTAGCACGGGCTGCCTGCTAGTCCTATTTCGCAATCGACAATCGTTTAATGACGAAGGGGTGCCTTGAGCGCGCGATGATTGTTACCGCGCTGTCGGGCAGGATGGATGAGCAGCTCAAAGTAGAAAGTGTTCTGATCAGAACACTTTCTAACGCATGTAATTTTGTGCGGTTTTCACCAAAACACTGTGGTGCACACGGCGCTTACCATTCATTTAGCGCTGGTCGGCAGACATCGACACGGCTCCTTGCGTGTGAGTCCGGTCTCTTGCGAGCACGACGAACACAGCCCTCTTACAAAAAAAAGGCGTGCGCCAACTTGCACGCCGAGCTGAATCCAGCATCATTAAACGTGAACGCACAACTTCTTCGGGTTCGCGCTGCTGCCAGCTATCATTCGCCGCTCGCCTCGGTAATTAAGAAAGCGTGTTTGTGCCGCTTCAGTGATCCACACGCGGTGCTTAAGCCGGTCGCTCATCAAATTCGAAATGTGTCTTCCCACCAATTTTGTAACGACGGTCAGCGCGGGCTGCGTGCTATTCCCACCTCGCGATTGATATTTGTTCAATCACGACATGGTGCTTTGGGCGCACGAAGATTGTTATCCTTGCTACGGGAGCAGGCTGAATGGGCAGAACAAAATAAATAGTGTTCTGATCAGAACACTTTCCAACGCACGCAATTTTGTGCAAGAGTCACCAAGACTGCGGATCCAAAGCGCTACCCGTTCAGCAAGAGCAAACCATAAAGGTACGATTGCCTTCTACTCCGTAATTGAAAACATCTTTCCAATCTGCTCACGGAGCAGAGTCTCCTGCTCTTCAGTCACCACTCCGGCCTTGAATTTGATCGTCAAACCTTTCACGTCTTTGGTGATGCTGCCGGCCTGAATCTTTCCTGAAAAGATTTTGAGAATGCTGCGCCCACCAGCATCCGCAGCCGAAACGCCTCTAGTTACTTGCGCATTGATCGATGCAGCGACCTTCGACGGAACTAAATCACCATTCACAACAAGCGGCCAAAGGTCTTTTATTGCTTTTAGCCCTGCCTCCCCCGTCTTCTTGAGCGCATTGGCAATCTCCTGCGCGGAGTTCGCGGCTAACAGCGATGGATTAAGATCAAGATCACTCTTGATAAAGTCAGGCAGTTCATCGAACGCAAGAAATTTGTATAGATCGTTCCGAGTCACGCCCATAACCTTTGCGAGCCGGGTACGTTGCGGAAACTCGCTCTCTGCGCGGCGAACCGCAATTGCAATTTCGTAGTCGGTAAGATCATCGCGCGTGACATTTTCCATCAACGCCAAAGCGGCCATATCCTGATCGCTGCATTCAATCACCACCGCTCGAATGCTCTGCTTGTTAAGCAACTTGTGCGCTCGCCAACGCCGTTCCCCAGCGACGAGCTGGAACCCGTCCCCCACTCTGCGGACTGTCGCAGCCTGTAGCAAACCGACTTCGCCGATGGAACGAGCGAGCTCCGCAAGTTTCGCCTCATTAAATTGGCGTCGTGGCTGCCACGGATTTGGGGTCACAAAATCCACTTCAATATCTGTTGCGATTCCTTTTGCTTCCAGCTCTTGAATTCGCAATTGCGCCGCAGCGAGCGCACTGGTGATACCTGGCATCGTCTGCGGGCCGCGACCGGATTTATCTTTTTTACTGTCACCCTTGAAATCGGCCGGGGTAGGCAAATTCGCCGTTTTCGCCATTAGCTGCTCTCTGATATTGCTCATGCCGACTCCTTCCAGGATTTGACGAACATGTCGTCGAGCCACTTCGCGTATTGGATCATTGGCTGCTTGACGCGCTGTAAAGACTTCGACGTCGAATGACTGCTCACAACATCCAACGCAGTTGAAAAGGACAGCGCACCTCCGCTCATGACCGAACTTGCAGGTATTTCAAACGGATCGAGCCACCGCCCGTACGCGCTCTGTGCCCATTGGCGTACGACCGGCGCCGACGAGGTCTTCCCGTAGTCGACCTTTGATAGCAATACGGATATGCATTCGTAAACCTTGTCCTCCTCATAAGGAAGAAAATCCTCCGCAACATCAGAGAACAAGCGCCAGAAAGCGAGCGAGCTGATGAAATCAAGATTTTCGGGCACCATGGGCATAATCAACGCGTCAGCGGCAAGCAGGGCATTCAGATTCATGTAAGACAGGGAAGGGGAAGTATCGATTAGGATATAGTCGTATAGCGACTTCAATGGTTCGAGTCCTTGACGCAACACCGCCCAAAAACGATAACCTTGGATTGTTTTCTGACGCGCGGGCAACAGGAACTCTGCGCCGTATAGGAAGGTGTGCCCTGGGATGAGGTCGAGACCGTCCCAGTAAGTCGACTGGACTTTTGCAGCAAGTCCGCCCTCGATATTTTGGTCGTAAATATAAGGAAGGACGGTGTCTTCTCCAGTGACCTCCTTTTCCGCGTAAAGACCGCACAACTCTGAAGCCGACGCTTGCGGATCCAGATCGATCAACAACACTTTACGGCCGAGCAGCGTCAACGCCTGAGCAAGACAGACCGTAGTCGTGGTCTTCGCCGAACCGCCCTTAAGTTGTGCTGTTGTCAGTATCTTGCCCCGAAACTTTCCGTCGCCTTCGTCCAGTCGGGTTTGATAAATGTCCGAAGCCATCTTCACCCATACGCGAACCTCCGGCAGGGTAAATGTTCGGCTGCGGCCGCTGCCGTTCAAAGTGCCGATCGGCAAGCCGGCCTCTCCCTTGGTGACTAAGTATTGAATCTGCTGACGAGTCATGTTGCACATCTCAGCCAATTCACTAATGGTATAGAACGGCGCAACTTTCCTGGGTCGCGGTGCAAGTATCTGCTCGCGCAAGTTGTCCGCGAAAGGCTCAAGTCCGTCTGCGAAGTCGGCTACCTCGCGAAGTGTGACTTTACGATTTTCCATCGGTAAGGTGCCAACGTTGACCATTCTGCGCTTCTCCAATTATTGACGTTAAAGCGCAGAATACACGAATATGCGTAAACACAGTTGCGATGCCTAACATTTAATCATGACGCAGCGCCGGCCTTGGGACGGCAGTACTTTTAAACCTTCCCTGCAACTCAGATCATGTCTTGCATTCCCGATACTTTTCCAACGACCCCAATATGGGCAAAGTCTCGCTCAGCACAAAAACCACCCCGGGGGCGGTTTTTGTGCTGGTTCAAACAGGAAATTTTTATGATTGTTTTCAAATACTTAGCATTACTTCTTCGAAAATGAATAAAGCAAGCTCGGACAAATTGGATGCAGGTTTGTTTTGTAATCTTTAAAAAATAACCCACGAACATACAAACAGGAAAAAAATTCCGTTAGAAATCAACGCCGACTCCTGTGAATAAGGGTGGTTTTTGTGACCCACAGGGTGGTTTTTGTGAAGGGTCGACCTGAAATTGGGCAACCCCGGCGAAAATTGGGACGTTAGGGGTGGAAATTGTGTTGCGCGACTCATGCCAAACAGAATCGATGGTCAATCCAATTCGGGGCGACGCGCGACGGGGCGACCACTGGAACGGGGTGGTTTTTGTGTTGACACCCTTCTGGCGACTGATAAAGTTTCAGCATTAAGGTCGAAACCACCGCATGGAAAACAAAAATATCTCTGTTACGCCGCACCAGCTTGCCTTGGACATCTATGACGACATGTCCGCTCAAGGCACGGCTATAAGCGGTGCCACGAGGGATATTGGCTTCCTCAGGAATAACATCTTTACCCGTGTAGGCGGGCTCGGAATTGCCGCGCGGCGGGTGCTTGACGCAGCCTACTTCATTGTGGCAACAAAAGCGCCTGAGGAGCTTTCCGACGATCGTGTCTACACCTTCACAGCCGAAATCAATTATTTCAAATGGCTGATGCGCTACGACAGCCGTAACCATAGCCACCTAATCTCGTTGATGCGAGCCGCCGCCAAGGCACGCGTCGAAATCATGACGGCTCCGTCTATCGAAGAACTGACAGAGAAAGATTCGTGGGGCACCATCGGGCTGCTAGGCGACTGTTATATCGAGAGAAATGTTGTCTGCATCCTGCTGTCCGGGCGGCTTATCAAATACCTAATTAGCCCGTACAAAGCGCACTGGCTGAGTTTGCGCGCGTCGACAGCATTTTCGCTTTCGCTCGCGCGCGCTATCTATGACCGGCTCATTCCCTGCGAAGGGCCGGGCGTGACGGAGTGGTTCGCATACGAAGACGTGCTGGAGTGGCCTGGCAAAGTGGGCGAATCGCGTAAGGAATTAAAGGAATTTAAAAAGCGTTTCCTTCAGCCCGCGATCGAGCAACTGAACGAAGTCTCCGATTTCGATGTCAGTTGGGAAGCTAACGCTGAGCGCATTGCACCCGAGAAATTGAAGCTTCGTTTCAGGTTCACCAAAAAGCAAGGCGCGGACGCTGCCCGCGCCGGCATCCAAGATTCCATGTATCTCGTGCTTCACCATGAGTTCGCCTTTGATTCCCCCGACTTCGAACGGCTCGCGAAAAATCGCGCCGTCTGGACCGACGCTCGGCTTGAGCAAGCGATTGAATACACTCGCTTCCAGCTCGACCGTGGTGCGATTACAGTCAGCCCAAAAGGATATTTGTTCAAAGCGTTGGAAGGCAGTTATCGGATTGGTGAAGCGGACCGCAAGATGGCCGCACTCAAACTTGCGCACGCTGCGGAAAACAAGAAAGACGCTCTGGCGCGCGAAGTCGTCACGGCGAACGTTAACGCCCATCGGCAGGCACAAGAAAACGTCGCTAAAGCCAAGATGGAAGATGAAATTAGAGCAGGGCGCGACTTCTTCGGTTCCTCCGATGCACAGACGCAAAGCGATCTGTTTAATTCGTTCGTTGGGCAGCGGATACCGCAACGACTCATTGAAAAACAGGAACTGACTCGCGAATTGCTGACGCCAAGCAATATCCTCACGGCAAACCGGGTTGTCGCCGATGCATTTTGCTCGCATGTCTTCGTAAAGATGAAAAAAGCGCTGTCCGCTCGTCAAGGCTGATGCGATTTTAACTGCACACAGACGATAAACTGCCTAATGGTCAGGAGAGTGGCGCGCACGGAAATGAACGCCTATTACCCGCTTTGAACGACACTGGTGAAGAGGCAGTGCTCGTATTGAAGGCTGATTCAGTCGTGTTGACCGTGATAAAGCACTGCACCGAGGACCGGCCCGTGATTACGCGCGCTAATCCGCTTCATTCGGGCAGTGGTGATTAATGTAAGCGTCGATAGGATTGGCGAATTTTTCCGACGCAATGTTGAGCCTCCTACGGAATCGAAGCGCCACATCGTGACATGTCATCGTTCACTACTATGATATGGACACAATCGCTGCTTTCAAGCGATTGCGCGCCAGCCGACGCAAATCCGAAACCGCCGTGGAAGATTTCGGCCAGGCTCTCGATGAGTAAAGTTTGTCGTTACTGCTTAGCGCACATAAAAGGCCGTTGAACTCTAATCTGGCGGATGTCGCTTGAACGCAGAACGAGTAGCGAGGCATTGAGCTTGCACCGCCGGCTAGCCGAACCGAGCCCGAGTCATACTTCTACGTTGTCTTTTGCAGCGAAGATAATTGCAAGTCGAGCACGAGTGGCATCTGTGTCTCGAAGAATCAGACCGCCCAATGTCAACTCGGTAGAATACTTCATGGTGTACGCGAGTACAGCTTCTTCAAGGCTTGTTGAAAAACCAATAGCGCGAAAGTAAGTAGTAAGGGCCGAGTGAATGAAACATGTTAGCGAAGGAAGCAGCCACCAAGCGCTATCAGGTTTCTACACTCGACCGCACGGTTCCGTGTTGTACTGCTCGCATGAACAGATCTCCCGTGGACTTGTTACGTCTGGCGATACCCAGTACCTCAGCTACGCGATCGTTATAACGCACCAGTGTCCCACGAGGAGGCTGTTGCTTAAAACGAGCAATGTTATTAGACAGAAACCAGACGCCTCAAATCTGTCACTTTCCGTCTTTTGATGTGTCATCGATGACGGTCATTTAGCCTATTGAGCGGCAAAGAAACGTGCAGGAATTTTTCGTAAGGCGTTCTCCGATCCATGGACGCGGCGTATTCGCCGATACCATTATTGCGCACGCCGACTATTTGCTGGAATACAAGGGCGAAGTGCTTTCTGAACGCGAGGCCAATCATCGGGTTGCGCGCACGAAAGCGTGGAGGGCCGCACGTCATTTTTTTGGTTTAGGCGACGGCCGGGCGATCGATGGAACCGTTAGCGGAAATTCCGCATGCTGGATCAGTCAAAGTTGTGAAACGAACCGAGAGGCCGAACAGGACGGCGATCGGATGTGTACCCGTACTATCGAAAAAATCAAACTTGGTGAACAAACCTTCATTGATTATCGGCTCGACACTGGAAGCCGTACTACTAAGAAGTTGACGGCGACCTATGGCCGTCGATGTGGTGCTAAAAATTGTCGCCTGACGATGCTCTACGTGCAATGAGAGGCAGAAAAATTGCAAAACATTCATCAACTGTAGCTCAACGTCACGCTTAAATCGAACCTGCGCCGTTCCATCTGTTGGCACTCCGTATCAATTTGCTTAAGATAACGTATCGCCAGCGTACATTAATCGGGCAAATAAAGTTCAGCTGACGCGCCGTCGCAGTCGACGATCCCGCACCGCCCGTCGAACCTGTAACACTTCGAAAACAGAGGAGATCGATTTTTATGCCGGTCGCACTTGCATGCCTGCGAGCTGCATCCGCAACAGCGTTGCGGTCTGCATTTGGACGTCCCGAGAAGCATAATAAACAATTAAACTTCCGAATCGTCGATGCTTAGCAGCCTCAGCCATGTTCTCCGTATGTCAGCTGAGACCAAGGGCAAGTCTTCGACCATTGCCGTTGACGGTAAAGCTTTTGTGCAGCATCCTGAACGGGAGCGGGCACTGTTGAGGGTGGCGGGAACCCGAGGCTAGCGCGCAGCAAATATTAATCGATTATCTTAAAACCTCTCTTGGTGCCGACCTAACGCAAGATGGTAAAGATTGACCAACAAAAAAACTCTTGAGAGGACCTTTGATGAACAAGCAAGAACATGTTGATGCAGTCGCGGCACAAACCGGCGCAAGCAAGGCTTTGACCAGCGAGATCGTAGATGAGGTCCTAGTAGCGATCACGCGAGCAGTGGTGTCAGGTGATACCGTTCAATTAATCGGCTTTGGTTCGTTCGGTAAGAGGGCACGTGCCGCTCGCGCGGGGCGCAATCCAAAAACCGGCGTACCGCTGCAAATCGCTGCAGCTACCACAGTAAAGTTCACTGCAGGAAAAGGCTTCAAGGATAGCGTCAATCAGTAACGCCCCGTGTTTCCGGCAGTTTGCGCGCTAGTAATCCCGACGTGCTCATAGGCGGTGCAGTGTTAGCATTGGGGTCGATACGCTTGCGTTATGATTCGTTTGACTCGGCTTAGCTCTGAAAAGTGACAAAGAAAGAAGTGCGTGCAACATTCATATGAACCAACCCTTGTGGAGGATGGCCGGGTCGTTATGTCCACGGCATTGAACGCTGGTCGCGAAGTAAGCGCACTGATCACGAAGACGGCGTTAGAGCAGTACTTCTGGTCGCGCCCAGATGCAAACGAAGGCCATGTGCTGCGTATATTTGCTGACGGCCGCCATCGCATCGCGGCCGTCACGCGACGTTTGGCTTTACGTAGCGGTTCGACAAAAGTTCGCCTTGATGAGCAAGACTTTTAGCAGTAGGCGCTTACGCTTTCAACACGCTCAGATACTTTGAGCCCTTATCGGTTTTGCGGTGACGCGTAGGCCTGGTTAATTTTTAGATTCAATGTATTGCAGTAGCCAAACCTTGAGCCACCTGACAAAAATTTGTTTGCATATTGGGCTCTCGCTCTTATCTAAATTGGCGAGCGAAACATTCGGAGTTTCATTTTATGAGTCGTACATTTGGACGCCCAGGTTCGCGAGGCAGCGGTCCACGTCCAGCGCGCCAGCACCCGCCGAGCAGCGCGCCTCAGACGCAAAAAAAACACTATGTAAAACCCGTTCAGGCAAAGGATACGACCCAGACAGCATCTATATTTAAGACTCGAGCGTTCAAAGTACTCGTCGACACCGTTGGTGCCGAAAATGTGGCATTGGGTCTCGACTCGAATCTGGCCCGCATCGCGGAATTGGTCAGCGGTGAGCGTTTTACGCCCGAGACGGCGTTTCACATGGAAACGTCGCTTGGTCTTCCCGATGGTTTCTTCGATCATCCAAATCCGACGTTGCCACCAAACGTGATCGCACGACTGCGTTCCCCGCTGGAAAATAGGCCGAATGACAGCGTTTTTGATGAACCCGTGGAGCCTTCACCGAGCCATCAGTCCGCCGATCATATAGAGCACCCCACGGTGAGCGAAGCTGTAACAGCCAAGGATGTTGATATGCCAAGAAAGACCAGCACCGCTCCCGTACCGGCTAGCAAAAAGGGCAAAGTGGTTGCGCCGAAAGGTACCAGCGCAAGCGCGAAGAATGAGCAGCCGGAGAGCGTTTTGAAAGCGGCTAAGGCGGTGCAGCAGCAGTCGCTTGAACTGGCGAGCACGCCGTCGGTCACTGAGGTTCGACAAGCAAACCTTCATGTCTTGACTGCTCGCAATGGATCGAAAGCGCTGCTGAGCCGAATGTTGAATCTAAGCCAGTCAAACATGGCGCATCGGCTGCACGGGAAGAAGCGTTTGGACGATGTTGAGGCGAAGCGATTTACCGATGTATTGGAGCTGCCAGCGGGGTGGCTCGACACGCCGCGACAGCCGGATGACGTGCCTGGTCACGTGAACGAACTCCTCGCACCGACCTCGAGAAGACGTAAGAAAGTGATGCCAACAGCAACGAGTCCAAAACCGCAAGCGGCGGCGAGAGATGATGTGGACGAAACCAGTGCGGTGTCTCCATCGCAAAATGTTGGCGTCTCGGAGAAAGACGTGATGAGCAACGCGATGGAAAATGTCACGACTGCGATGGCGGCTGCACCCTTACTTAAACCACCCGTTGAACAGGTTGAGGTTGCAGACCAGTTTAACCAATTGTCGAGTACCAAGGAAGATTTGGCTAACGAAGCGTTTTCGCTTTCAGTAGCAAGCGACCTTGCTCATCTGCGTGGCATTCCACCCATCGCTGAAGCATTGCTGAAGACAATTGCTGCGAAGGCGCGGACGGGTCATTTGAATGAAACCACGGCGTTGGAACTCTTGCAACAAATGGTTTTGCTCTGATTAAGTATTTCTTCCTGGACCCATTGTTTGATTGATCAACACATCACTTTTCGTTTAGCTTGTCCGGGAAGCGGGGGGCAGCGGCACAAACAGGTTTGTGCAGATTTAGGTCGGTCAGACGCCGCTGAAACAGGTCGTCGAAGCGTCGCATCTACGGGCTCATCGAGGAAAGGCATCTATCAAGCCGAGCAGCGGTATGGCGGTCAATCGGCGTCTAGCCTGACGGATGATGCTGAGCCGGAAGATATCGCAGGTCACTATCTTCGAAGTGGCGGGGCTTGATATCTGCAGCAAATTTTGACTATTTTCGCCGCAACGCTTGTACCACATCTGCGCAATTGCGCGGTTAGGAAGCGAGTCTCCTGACGCCGCACACCCCCAGCGATTCTCCCAATAGAGAGCGAGCGTTTGGGCAGCTTCGCGATGACCAAAGCCGAATGCCATCTCGTACTCGCCTTTGCGAGCTCGACGTCAGGCGCCTCGCCCCGTCCAAGACGGGCGCTATCGCCAAGCGCCGCAGCCGAAAATCCCTTCCGCTTGTCTTGCACGTTTTCATCCTTCAAGACGTCTCCAAGGATGCGATTGGCTAACTCCGGGTCGCTGTCGCCGCCCGTGCCTGCAAAGAGCGACAACGCGTAGCGACGCGCAACGCTGGATGCTTATCGATACCGACCTGCACAAGAAGTTTCCGGCCAAGATACGGAGCGCCGGCGATTGTTGATAACAGCAGGGCGTTGGCGGTCGTGGCAATGGACTCGAGTGGCGCAAAACCCGATCTATACGCGGATACAACATGTCGATAGAACTGTTCGATGTCCAACGCCGTATCGTGAAGCTTAAGCGCTAGCCACTCTCGATGGATTTGGTTAAACCAACTCAATTCGGCCATATCAACTTCCTCGTGTAACAGATGCGAGACATACTACTCTCGATGCGTCGAAGCTTGAGTCAATGACAGTCTGTGTTACGACTTACCTAACCTACTGAGCGATATCCGGCTCAAATTGTCGTTTTAAACGGCGACGAAGGCTCCAGGGATCCTTCTTTGTGCTCGCTATATTTTTGGAATGACGGGGATTTTCGCATACCCGATCCGGGGGACGAGACAAGAAGAAGCTTGGATCGCGCAAGGCAGATCGAATCTAAAAAAGAAGGATCAGGGAAGTCTCAATGAACTTCCATCAAGGCAAATGGATACCGATGGTTTTGGAAGCGACAATCTATACCACCTCCCGACTCAAGCATCAAAGTACAGGAAATAAAGGTAAGTCTGTGGTCGCAAAGTAGTGTCGTACATGGATGTAGTGCTGTGATTTGACTAGTTTGTTTGCATAAATCAAGCGGCATGGCATAGTGCAAGTATTTACTATCGGAAGTACTATGCCCACACTCGAAGTCATTCAAGAAAAGCTTAAGAGGTTGCAGGCGCAAGCCGACGCGCTGATCGCAAAGAAAGCGCAGTCTGCATTGGACCAGATTCGTCGCCTGATGCTGGAACACGGATTAACGACCGAAGATATCGAAGCCAAAGCAAAAGCGAAGCGGGAAGCGAAAGGGGCAGGCAGTCCGATTGTTACGACAAAGCGGAAAGCATCCAATGCCCTTGGCACTAAAGTCGCTCCGAAGTTTCAGGATCCGAAGAGCGGTGCCATGTGGACCGGCCGTGGAAGCGCACCGGCTTGGATCGCGAAAGCAAAAGATCGCACCAAGTTCTTGATTGAAAACAATGCGGTGGCGGCGCACGTCACGTCTCCCGCAGTCAAGAACGCTAATGCAACGGCTACCGCGAAACCCCGCGGGTACCGAACGGGACCGCAGCCGGCTAAATATCGCGACCGCAAGTCAGGCGCAACATGGAGCGGTAAAGGCCGCGCACCCGCGTGGCTCGCGAACGTCAAAGACCGCACCAAATTCTTGATTGAAGAGGCGGGTGCGTCGCCCGTCACTGAACTCGCGACCAAAGCGACGCGTAAATCGCCTGCAGCTGCCAAAAAAGCGAGCGCGGCCAAAAAAGTATTGCGGAGGGTTGCGGCGAAGAAGGCCACTGTCAAAAAAACAACTGCTGTGAAAAGTGAAGGGAAGGAAACCCCGTCGAGGAAAGCCGTGGCTGGACGCAAGAAGGTTGCGGCTAAAAAGTCAGGACCGGTCGCGAAAAAGAGAGTTGCAAAGAAGGCGACTCGATTAAGCAATACAGCGTCCGCACCGACAGTGGCTGACGCTGTCAGCGATCCACAAGCAGCGTTGACAGCGCCGGCAGTGTAAATCTAGCTAGAGTAAGTAGGGCGGCCTTTCGGCCGCTCGCTCCTGTTGCAACCAGCAGGACCCGCAGCCCTGTTTTTGGATTCAAACCGCAGGCGGTCATGCATGATTCGCCGACATGCACGGCACGCGGGTACCACGGCTCGACCCCTTCCGAACCTGCCGTGGCGTCGGCTCATCTCAGAGCCAAGCACCATGCGAAGGTTATCTTACTTTGTGACGGGTCAGCCTCATCGTAGAGCTGCCGCGATTTCAATGCGTGTCGGCATTCGGCGCAGCACGATCGCTTCATCGTCCATTTCGATGTAGCCAGCATTCGCAAATTGAGTCAACCAGCCGTCCATGGGCCAAAATCCCCAGCGCGCGCGGAAGAGTCGTGCGTTGGCAACGATGCTTGTAAGGTGATTGAGCGGCGGATCGAAGCTAGGATGGAACTGATGGAACGCGCGCGCCTGGATGAACTCTATTGGCACTCCGGTTTCCGCCGCGCGAAAGCCAAAATCCGTGTCTTCTGCGCCGTAGCCGCGGTATTGCGTATCGAAGCGGCCGATTTGCTCGAACGTCTCACGTTGACACGCAAAGTTGAGTGACCAAAAGAGGGCGTGCGGCACGGTTTCACCGCTGCATCGCCCCACATGAAGCGGATGGGGCGCTCCGTATTGCGCAAATAGGTCCATTGCCGTTTCAGTGTTCTCCAGGGCCGAGGGAAGGTACAGCACCTCGCCTTGGTACAGGACGTTTTTTGAGAGGGCAAGTTTATCGCGATAAGCTGCCAACAGATCCGGCGCAGGAACACAGTCCACATCGAGAAATACAAGGTCATCACCAGGTGCATTGTCGACGGCAGCGTTGCGAGCGGCTGCGAGCGGTAACTTGTCGTCGCCGCTGTCTAGGGCGCAATGAACGATCGGGAAACGCGAGCTTTCCCACCGGAAGGGCGTTTCATTCATCTGCACGATAACGAGCGCAGCCGGCGGTACCGTCGACTGCTCAAGGCCACGGATCATGTTGAGCAAATGACCGCGACGACCGTGCACGAGAGTCAAGACATTCATCGCCCTACCTCTTGTGCCGTGCGCGTGATAGCCGACGCGGCGCGCTGCCCGCCGGTGCCGTCTGCGAACGTGGTCCAGTTCGCAGGCGAGAGCTCTGCGGCGCGATCGAGCAATGAGGGCCACGATTCCGCCGCAGGCCAAACCGCGCAGTGTATCGCCAGACCGGCTCCACCAAGCCGTTCTCCGACGGATTGTTGTTCGCCAAACGGGCGAACTTCAGGCACGCAGATAAATCGACAGCGCAGATCCGCGATCTCGCTCACGAGACTGTCGCCCGCTGATCCTACGACAACATGTGCGGATGTGAGCCATGGGAGCGGATCGTTGACCATGCCGAGCAGCTGGAGGTTTGGCGGCGTTGGAATCGAAGGATCGTCGGCGACTGGTCCAAGCACAGTCCATTGCCAATCATGACAAGCTCGTGCGGCATCGACCAACCGTGCGACAGTCAATTCCGTACCACCGAAGCCCGTAATGACTGTCACATGCCGGTGGTTGGTTTGTCGCATGGAAGGGGAACGACCGTAGCGCGAAATTGATCCGACGTAATCCGTTTTGAGCGTCCACTCCAGAGGCGTGTCAGGTTCTTCAAGCTGTGCAGGATAGGGCGCAAGCAAACGGCTCGCGCATGCGTAGGCGAGCGTATGAGCTTGATCGAGACGATGTCCGCGTTGACGCACATAGACCGTCGGCACGCCGCAAAGTCGCGCAAACAGCGCAACCTCGACAGATACGTCAACGACCAATAAACACGGCCAGCTTGATCTGAACCAGTCAACCATTGCGCCCATGCGCTCCCTAAGGCCAGCTACAGCCAACGGCGCGTAGTGAAGGCCTACCGGAGTATCAACGAGTGTGTGCTCATCGTAGTCGCTTGGGAGGTGACAAAGCGTTACGTTGGCAAGCTCGGTTTCGCTAGGCAGGCTGCTGCCGAACAATGTCACGGAGCCGGGCAGGTGGGCTGCGATCGTCAAGGCGCGCGTAACGTGTCCTGCTCCCTGATGATGCGCGTAATAGCCGACTGTTGTCTCAGCCATAATCACGAACCTTTAGCCGGGCCAAGTTGGCGAGTAGAACCTCATAACGAGCGACCATTAGATCTATATCCCAGTGCGATGAAGCATGGCGGCGACACGCGGCACGATCGAGCGTGCGTGCGCTGAGCAACGCTGTGGCTAGTGACGCTGCGTCGTTGGCCGAAGCAAGCACGCCCGTCTCGGCAGTCAAAAGTTCAGGAATTGCACCTCGAGAGAATGCCGCGACCGGCGTGCCGCAGGCCAGAGCCTCAGCCGCGACGAGTCCAAACGGCTCGTTCCAGCACGGCGTGACGAGGCAGACGCTCGCACAACCAAGTTCTTCAACAAGCTCGGCCCTCGACAGGTGACCCAGATAAACGACATTTCTCGAAAGCCGGGGCGCGATCTCTTCGTCGAAGTACGCGCGGTCAATTGCCTGCCCCGCGATGCGTAATGGAATTCCTGCAAGTTGGGCTGCGTCGATCGCGAGATGGGCGCCCTTGTCGGCTACAAGCCGGCCATACCAGAATGCGTGGTTGCCAATAGGTCTATGCGTCGGCCGCCATTGCTCCAGGTCAATACCATTTGGAATGACGTGACAGTCGGGCGTCAGTTCCTCCCAGTCTGCTGCATTGGAGCGCGACACCGTGCAGTAGTTACCGCCGCCACGTCTGTGCTGAGCGGAAATGGCATTGATCATTTCAAAAAATGGTGGCGTATGCAGAACGGTCAGCATCGGCGTGGCGATCATGCCAGACATTGTGACGGGAACGTAGTGCAGGGCATTATTGAAGATGATGTCGAATTCGTATGCATCGATACCCTGCAGGCAGTCCATGTACGCATGGTGTTCCGCAATAAAATCGGAGCTCAGCGTGTCGTGTTCATGTTTAACGGCATCGCCGCGATAACTGCCGACAGGCGCCATTGGCACTGCATTCAACCGGAGCGCCGAATCGGGATGCGCAAAGAGCGTCACGTCATGGCCGCGATGCTTGAGGTGCTGGGTAATGTCGTGGGTGAATGCCTCCAGGCCACCTGCGAAGGGCTCGCGGATTGGGTGTTTGATGTGCGTGAGGATTCCGATCTTCAAACGGGATGGGTTCACAATGGCCTGGAGTTAGCCCTTCGCGCATCATTGCGGTCTTGAGCGAGTTTTCACGTGGTCGACCATCGGTAGACCGCGTGTGGGAACAGTAATAGCGTATCGACGAAACTCGTTGCTGCGCTAATTCTTGTGAAGCTTCTTGTCAGGGACTTCACCTCGTCGAGTGGGTAGGACGGCAAGGTATCCCACCCTTTAAAACAATTGAGCTCATTTGATTTCTACACTGTCAACTGGGCTGGCCGCTTGCTCCAACACTTGTTAGGCCTTCGCGTAAGCTCCGTTTTCAGTAAAGAGATCGGTCATCACAGACTTCAGATCTAGGTGAGTTCACTCTTTTGCCGGTCTCCGCCCTGCCTCGTGACAAAAGATTCACTTCCAAGGCCGGAGATAGCAACTCATCACTCCGCACATTGCTAATGACGGCTGCGATGCTTAGCCGCAATAAAGATGCCAGCTTAATCGGCCCGACATACATATCAATGCGTGTATGTTGAGATTGAACGACCGCGCGAGTGTTTAGACTGCTGGGACGAGATACGTAAAGCCCCGTTAGCGGAACGGGACGCTTTTCGGTCCATAAGGCGATCGAGCCATTTGAAGGTAGTTCTGTCGCAAGCTAAAGGTTCTATCTGATTATCTTTCGGCAATCTCAGACCTGGGAAACCGGGTTGGCAAAATCTTCGTCCGACTATCTGCGAAACGCCCATGGCGAAAGTACTGTCGTGCACTTCTCTTCTCGCGCGGCCCGGTCTAGCGATGTCGATGCCTATTGCCGGGGATGGATTGAAGACGTCGCCGGCGGCGATCGATGGTCGATGAGCTCGGCATTTGCTCGGAAACGCTCACTGAGCAACGATCCTTGAGAAGATTATTGGAACCCGTCGGTGCATCACGATAGCGATGCGCTGTGCCATTGGGATACAACGCTAGCGCGTATGTCTCGGCTCTTCAGTAACCAAAAGCCGGCTGCTATTGGCGCTGCGCGATCGCATCCGAGCAGATTGCCAACACGCGCTGAACCATGGAGCTTGAAAGGTTCAACGACATATCTCCCGTGAATAACGCTTGAACGTGAGCCTGCCGGATCACGACCTTGGCTTTGAACAGGTCATGTCTCGCGAGCCGTAGTGCGAGTTGCCCCAGGTTGACTCGCTCAAGCCACGGCATCTTTACAGCGTTTCGTCTGAGCCATAGCCGGCAACTTTCGACCACGTGGTCCACTCGCCATTCATTGGTCAACCTATGCGAAGCCGCAGCGGTCAGGACCAGGAAGCATAACAATTCGGCGCGACGTTCACTCTCTACAATCATGCAACTCCTCATCTAGCGTTTCTGTTTGACCTGCATCGTGCGGCGGTGTGCACGAACTATGCGCTGGCTTCACCTGGTCGCAGTTCCGACGCAACATTCGTCACACCCGTCGCAACAGTGACAGTCCCGAACGTCCCTGGTCGCCATCCAGAGTGTGATGGTCGGCTGGCGGCGTTCCGACCAAGCGCGCGTTTTCGCGCGCGTGAACTCCCGGCTTGCCATTCATCCCGCGAGACACCGCTCCGTCCACTAAGTCGCCGAAGGCCGTTCCCAGCTCAGCTACGAAGGCCGCCCTCCGGCATGGATGCATTCGACAAACAAGCATATCCACAACAGCCTCCGTAATCGACTAAAAAGGGGCAATTCATTGTTTCAAAACCCGTTGCAGACAAGAAGAGGGCCGCTGCCAAAATTCAAGGACGCAGCGATTGTGCATCAACGAGGCGGGCCGACCACAGGCCATTCACTCCTGATTCAAAGCCGCATAACTCGTGCTGTTTAATCTCAGCCGCGAAGTCTAGCCGCAGGCCTTGCTTACAGCTTGAGGCCTCCTTTTTGCTCAGATAGGTGGATACATGACGACTGGAGGGTGACATGACAACGAGCGCGCGCGACGAAGACCCGGGACAACCGCCAACGGAAGTTTCCAAACCGGTTGGCGATGCAATACCAGCGCCGGTAGAGCCCGGCTTAAATCAGCCGTTGCCGTCAAAGGAGGACGACGATAACCCATTAGTCGATCCGGACTCCGCGTCTGGCGTTCCCCCGTCAGGCGAATCAGATTATGCTTAGGTCGAGGAAAGTGGTTGATTTCCTCAAACCACGGCATATCAACTGAGTTTAGTCCTGGCCGAACGTGGGAGCTTTGATCCGGGGTCGCCCCGCTACTGTTTGGCCGAAGCATGCGCGACTACCGCGACCGCGCGGAAGAAGAACCTCAACGTGACATCCACTTCTCACGTCAACATGACTTTCGGTTTCTGTCATCGCAAAACCGATTTAGTGACGCGCGCCGACAGGCCAGCTCAAACTCGACAAACGATTGGCAAAAGGCTGCCGCCTGCGACGGTTGTCGGCAAGCAGCGGCTCTCTTGAATTTTCAAGTCACTGATCTGTGAGCCATCGTGGTTTAGGTTGAGCTGCCATCGAGTGTCGGATAGTTAGTGTAGCCTTCATCAGCGCCACGGTAAAAGGTCGCTACGTTTGGCTTGTTGAGTGGGGCGTTTTCGCGGAACCGCACATCGAGATCCGGATTTGCCAGATACGCGCGGCCAAAGGCGATCAAATCCGCCTGACCGCGTTCGATCCGCTTCTCGGCGCTTTCGGCTGTGTACTGCCCGCACACAATAATCTTTCCACTGAACGCTGCGCGAAGCTTTTGCCTGAAAAGGTCTGACAACGGCTCGCCGCCAGCCCAGTCCGGTTCAGCAATATGCATGTACGCCACGCCTAGGCGCGTCAACTCTTTCGCCAAGTAAAGAGACGACGCTTCCGCTTCCGTGTCCTTTAGGTCGAAGCCGACAAATTTCGGCGAAATGCGAATCCCCACGCGATCTGCGCCGAACACAGCCACCACTGCTTCGAGCACCTCCACGACTAGCCGTACGCGACTTTCGACGCTGCCGCCGTATTGGTCGGTGCGATGATTGGTATTCGTCGACATGAATTGTTGCAGCAAATATCCATTGGCCGCGTGGACCTCAACCATATCGAAGCCGGCCTGTTTTGCGCGCTTCGCAGCGCTCACGTATTGCTTGACGATGCCCGGCAACTCCCGCGTCTCGAGCGCACGCGGGGTATCGGCCGGAATCGGTCCGAGCAAACCGTCTTTGTGCTTCACGAACGCGGTCGTGTTCTCGGCACGAATAGCCGACGGTGCCACCGGCTGGTTGTCATCGGCTTGTACGAGATGATGCGAGACCCGCCCGACGTGCCACAACTGGAGGGCAATCCTGCCGCCTTTTTCGTGAACGGCTTTAACCACGTTGGTCCAGCCCGCTTCCTGTTCGTCCGTATAAATGCCGGGTGCCGCGAAATAACCTTGTCCTTGCTTCGATATCTGTGTCGCTTCGGACACGATCAAACCTGCACCGGCACGTTGCGCGTAATAGCGCGCGTTCAAGTCGGTCGGGATATCGCCGGGTTGAGAAGCGCGATTGCGTGTGAGCGGCGCCATGACCATGCGGTTCTTGAGTTCGACCGAACCGACCTTGATCGGTGATAACAGCTTGTCTAGCGACATGTGGGATTCCTTTTATTCGTGAGCGAAGCGAGCGCAACAGGTCGCGGTGATATTTGTTGCCGTGCAATAATCGCTCCCTGCTTGCGACAGAAGGTTGTGCATACAAGGTTGGTGGCACAAAAAAGCCGCCGGGCTCAAGCCGGACGGCTCGTCGTGTTTCTTGATATCGACACTCGTAACGCGCACGTAAAACGTGGTTTGGGTCGAATGAAGGCAATCCTTGCCGTCTTTCTAAATTCGCGAGAGCATCCACAGAGCAATGTCCCATTGCCGCTGGGACGGATTGACGTCTGAGAATGCCCCTTGCGGTGGATCGATTACACACAGAAGCAACATCCAAATCATCAATTTGCTCGCTCACTCGATCGCGCGTTCGCGTCTGGCACTTGTGCTGCAATCGCCGCTGCTGCAGTTGAGTCGCGGGAAGGTGTCATGGATCGAGCGCCGCAGAGTCATTACACGCTGTCGCTCACTATGTGCAAGGCAGAACCTATGCCGGACGTGCGAGCAAGCGTTCGCCTACAGAGTCCCGCGGACTTGCTCATTTGGCGACAGGCGTATTCTGGGGCGCGCTATCGAGGTACCGCTTGGTTATCGAGCATGGCCGGCACCGATCGTCCGAGCCGCCGGGTTTCACTGCGTATAGTTAAATTACCATCTTGTGCACGGGCGACTCACGCCGGGTTCAACGCACTTGTGCCGCTCCGTTTTTCGTCTCGATCTATGCTGCGCTTGGCGATAGCCTTGCTGAGTATGCCTTGCCTTTGTCATAAAAGTCGGCTAGCTTATACTGTATATATGTACAGTATTTAGGAGGCGCTATGGAAAATTGGGTGCGCGTTCAGAACGATCGGGATCGGAGGGTTTTTGGCTTGGCTACGTGGGCAAGTTGGGGATGCAGAGATCGCGCTAGCGGCACAGGCCTGTGCCCAGGGCGATTCGAAACCGTATTTATCTATGGTCTGTCGGCAGATCGGTCTGCGAGTCCCGAGGCTTCCAACCGCAGATACCAGTTCCGCGATAGGGGAGCGCTACTTGGCTGCCATGTACGAGATTTTGCGTAACCGGGTCTGCAATGCACATGTTGAGACGTGAAAGTTGACCGTTTCGGTGCGTTTCGAGCAAATTTTAGAGCGTGGTTTTAGTCACATCTCTATGTGAAGTCGTTATCAACAATAATCATAGGCCGCGCGTCACTGCGGACCGCTTCGGTGTCTGTGCGTGTCGAATATCCGTGAATGCTGGAAGACGACGCAAAGAGTTTTTTGATAAAGCATTTCGACGTTTCCGCAACAGTGCGCTCTTTTTCTAAAGTAAGTATCCGAGTATTTGGTATGTTTAGATCACGGCGCTAAAAGGAGATTAACACCCGTGTGCCGAGACAGGTTCGGACAGGAGAATTGAAATGCTGCGATGGATTGCAAGTTGGGCTGCCCGTTACGCGCCCACAGTGGAACAGCAAGCGCAGAAAGCAATGCCTGAATTGCGCATGGCGTTGTACCAGGCAGAGCAGCGCATTCTTGATGCGCAGGTGCAGGCCGAGTACTATCGGTCTCGGCTTGCATTCTGCGAATCGGTACTGAAGAATGGGATTGAGCAGGTAAGCGACCTACGGCGAGACCCGCATCCAGGGGCGCCGACACTTAAGTTGGGGCCTACTCTCACCACCGCAAAGTCGGCTTAGAACTTTTGTCACCAAATGGATGGGGCTGTGTGTATTTGCTATCAAGCGCCGTTATCCTAAACAATGAAAGTGCGTCGTAATGCGAATGCGAGCACGGAGAGCCGACGAACAAACGCCCGTCGGATAAACCACAGCAGTCAAGCGGTTTGCCGCAGCAACGCACGGCGATAGCTTGATCGAAGCAGGAGGTCCGGCACGGGCGTCAAGACTTCCGACATAAACTGTAGTTCGACACAGGACGCAATGCCATGGCGCGGGGCGGCACGGTGAAACGCACGGCGCGCGCACTCGAGTTGCGAGCGATCGCCGTCAGCTACTGCACGGATCGCCTGCCGTTCATCTTCACTTAGAATTTGCATGTTAGGTCCATTCGCTTGGTGATTCAAAATGCATTGTACGTGGCGTTTAGCGATCATATAAGTGAGGACGTGGACGAACGAGCAAGTGGAATTCCAAGCTTCTGTCACGAATGGTCACGAATGCAGTATCGATTCATTGATATGGTCAGCTGGATGTGTTTGAACTCGGCTAGACTTCTTTCAAAAGACCGTGCTGATGTGGCTGTTCTCAGCCGTCCGGACCGCAATTCTCGCTGCCCCATGACACCGACTTGCGTGAGCCGGATACGCGAAGAAACATTTCGCGGATATCGGCAGCCGGCCTTATTTGGTTTTGCACCATTGGTGTTTCCAGGGACCCATCCATCGTCGAGGCGTGTCATTGACCGGCGTTATGGAGCCATTCCGGGATCGGCGTATTGGCGCCACCTGATGATCGGCGCATAGGCGCCAGCGCAGGATCGGCGTTATGGCGCCAGTCCGTGACCGGCGTAAAGGAGCCAGTCAATGATCGGCGTATAGGCGCCACTGGCGCGAGGTGTTGAACGCGATTCGAACTTTCCAGATGGGTACTCTCCCGTTCTTTCTGAACGGAGTGTCCATGACCAACCGGAGGTTCGAATTGTTTGAGTACCGTCAAGTCCTTGTCCGCATGCGGCAAGGCGATTCTGATCGCGACATCGGGCGTAGCGGCCTGATGGGTCGCAAGAAGTTGACCGCTGTTCGTCGTATGGCCGACGAGCGCGGCTGGCTGAATCCCGGGCAGCCGTTGCCTGACGACACCGTGATTGCCGGCGTGTTTGGCCGCACTCCACATTTGCCGAGCACATGCGTGTCCACGCTCGAGCCGTTTCGCGAGCAGATCCGTGACTGGCATGACGCCGGCGTTCAGGGAACAACGATTCACCACGCGCTGAAAGTATGCGATCCATCAACGACGCCTCTCTAAGGTTACACGCCGTTGGAGTGTGGACGGTGTAGGGAGCGCGCCATCAGGGAATGTCGGCCGGCATCTTCCAAGGAAGCAGCGCGTCGTATTCATCGACGGTATTTGCAAGTGGCAGCCGTTGAAACAGCCAGGTGAGGTAACGATAGGGATCAATGCGGTGGGCGCGACAGGTCTCCACGATTGAGTAGATGTTAGCGCTGGCGTTGGCGCCCGCAACGGTGTCTGCAAAGAGCCAGGAGCGGCGTCCTACACAGAATGGGCGAATCGAGTTTTCACAAGCATTATTCGAGATGGGCCAGCTGCCATTCTCGGTGTATCGAATTAGTTTCGGCCACTGTCCGCGCAGGTAAGTTAGCGCTTTGCCGAGGAGGCTATTTGGCACGACGCCGGGAGATTGCTCGGTCAACAGCTTATGAATCACATCGAGCACGCGCCTACAATACCGTTGTCGCAATCGCTGTCGTCGATCGACAGCCCATTGCGCGCTGCGTGTCTCGACGGCGAATAACTTTCCGATGAGCTTGATGAAACGCGTGGCCAGCAGATCGGGCGAGCGCGCTGCTTTAGGCACATTTTCCTCTGCCTTGATGAAGTATCGTCTCGCGTGAACCCAGCATCCAAGATGAACAAGCTGGTATCGCTCGGCGAGGCTGTTATAGGGTTCATAGCCGTCCGTCATCAGAACCGCACCTTTACGAATGCCCGTGAACAGTTTGTCAGCCAGGTGCGCACCGCGACCGGGCGTGTAGGTGAAGCAGCGGATCGGATTTCCTGAATCCGTCATCTGCGACCAGAGATAGCTCTTCGTCTGAGGCTTACGCCCCTTCTCCTTCAAGACCTGGAATGTCGTCTCGTCGCAGTAGACCAGCTCCGCATCGAGCAATGCATCGCGCATCAGGTTAATCACAGGCTGTATTGCCAGACCGACGCGAACCATGCTCGCGGCGATCGTGTTGGACGAGATGTCGCCGCCAAAGCGCCGCAGCAAACCAGCCTGACGATAAAGTGGCATTCCGAACTGGTACTTGCCCGTGGCGATCCACGCAAGCGCCGATTCGGTAAGCAGTCCGCGAGGGATGATGCGCGCGGGCGCCGGCGTGACCTTGATGCCGAGATCGCAGCATGGGCACGCATACTTGACGCGCTGATGCTGGATCACACGAAGCTGCTCTGGAATCACATCGAGCTGCTCGCTGATCTCGACCCCGATTTCCACGAGCGCGTGACCGTCGTTCGTGCAGAAGCGGTCGGCCTCGGGGAGATCATGTCGCACAACCTCGCGCGGCAGATTCGGATCGAGCGGTTTGCGATGACCACGCCGCTTGCGCTGATGCGTACCAGCTGTCGTCTCTGGAGTGTCTTCCAAGGCGGCCGTGCTGTTCGCACTGAGCGCTTCGGCTTCGTTGAACAGACCCAGTTGATCGGAACCCCGCGCTTCGCTCTTCGCGCCGAACAGTTCACGACGGTAAGCACGAAGCCGCTCCTCGGCAAGATCGCGTTCCGCTGTCACGAGCCGCAACGCGCCACGTAGCGTTTCCTGTTCTTCGCGCAGTGCGCGAGCGGCCTCGCGCTCAGCGAGCAGCTCTTTCAATTCGTCGGCGGTGATCGTGACCTCGATCGGCATACTGCTTGGACTAATATGCCAAGGGCGCGTTCAGCTAACGCGGAGATATTCTCGCTTTGTATGTCGCCGGATCGTCGTAATGTCATCGCCGTCGAGCAGCGCATGCAGGACGTCGCTTGTCATCGTCACGACCTCGGCCTTGTTGTCCGGCCAGATGAAGTGGCTCGTCTCCAATCGTTTGATCATTAGCCAGAAACCGCTGCCATCCCAGAAGAGAATCTTGATGCGGTCACGACGCCGATTCCCGAAGATGTAAAGAGAGGAGTCCATCGGGTTCAATTGCATGGACTGCTCAACGAGGATTGACAGGCTGTTCATACCGTAGCGGAAATCGACAGGATCCCGGTGCAAGTAAACCTTCAGCTTTTCGTCGAACCTGAACACGGCAACCTCCCCAGGATCTGCACTACGGTCGTCAGTTCGTCGATGGTCGCGATCGAGCTGCCCAGCTCAAGTTCGACGCCGTTCGATAGACGCACATGCAGCGCCAGAGACATCGTCATCGGGGGTGGCGCAGCCGATGGTGGCGTCGCCGCATGGGCGACCGCAACAAATGGCGCAGCGTGATCGTTGTACGACATCGTTAGCGCGGCAGGCACCGCAATGTCGATCATCACTTCGTCCGATACCTCGGAGACTTTAGCAACCGATTCTGTGGCGGCTTGCCGCTGCCGATACTGCGTAACCCAGGTGCGCAACAGATTCGGGTTGATATCATGTTCCATGGCTGTTCGGGCAATCGATACGCCTCGCTTCAGACACAGACGGATAAGTTCATCCCGCGCTTCGTCATCGTATTCGCGTCGGCCATCGCGCTTTTGGCCAATCACTAAACGGCTTCGCAAGTCATTTTCTTCTGTCATCGGTGCAAATCCTCTAAGTGTCCACGTGGACACCTAGCATCAGAGTGCAACGATTTCTACACAAGGACGCTACTGATGGATCGCATACCGCTGAAACGCAACCATGGCTACACCGCCAGCTTCTCGGCGATGCGCCGTATCCTGCTGGGCCTGAGGGCCGAACGCGGCGTGCCGGCCACAACGATCCTTGAGTTTGCGCCAGCGGGGGCCGCACAGGTTGACTTCGGCGCCGGGCCGGTACTACGTAAGCGGTCGGTGAAGGACACACCTCGGACTGGAATAGATTATGCCGAGGCATCCCTTTCGGGTTTGCCGAGGTTCCAAGGCAACAAGGCCTCGTAGTCGTCGGCGGTCTTGGCATAGGGCAGCGCCGTAAATAGGTCGACCAGATATCGATAAGCGTCGACACGATTTGCGACACACGTTTGGACAAGCGAGTACAGGTTCGCGCTCGCTTTAGCCCCACCCACAGAGTCAGCGAATAACCATGCTCGGCGTCCGACTACAAATGGACGAATCGAATTCTCAGCTGGATTGTTATCAATGGGCCACGCTTCGTTTTCCACATAGCGAATCAGTTTTGGCCACTGACCGGCAAGATACCTCAGGGCTTCGCCTAATTTTCCGCTCGGCGCAGTCGTATCGAGATGGTGGTCAAGGAGTCTCTTGATTTCCGTGAGCACTGCACGACTGTAGCGCCGACGTAAGCGCGCTCGCCAGTTGGACTTCTTATGCGCGTGCGACTCCGCCGCATAGAGCTTGGCAATGAGATGGATGAATTGCGTGGACGGCTGATGTACACCACGCGCCTCTTTGGGTAACCCGTCTTCCGCTTTCACGAAGTAACGCCTCGCGTGAACCCAGCAACCTAAATGCACGGCGCCATGGGTTTGCGCGATCGCGTTGTATGGTTCGTACCCGTCGCTCATCAGCACGGCGCCGTGGCGCATGCCTGCCCATAGGTTTGACCCGTGTTGCGTGCCACGCCCGGGTGCATATCCGAAGAGCCGCACGGGTCGCCCGCTGCCGTTGATTTGGCACCACATATAGCTCTTGGTTTGCGCCGCTCGCCCAGGCTCCTTGAGCACTTGCACGGTGGTCTCGTCAGCGAACACAATCTCGCTGTCGAGTAAGGGAACCCGCAATAAATTGATGATGGGCTGCACCGCCTCGCCCAGGCGCACGACACTGGCCGCAAGCGTATTGCGCGAGATGTCACCGCCAAAGCGTTTGAGCAGCGCCGCAATGCGGTACAGCGGCAACCCATCCATGAATTTCGACACCACGAACCAGGCCAGCGCCGCTTCGGTGAACAAACCCTTCGAGATGATGCGCAAACGCGCCGGCGTAACCAAGATTCCCTGGTCACACTCTGCGCACGCGTACTTCACGCGCTCGTGACGAATCACCCGTACTTGCTGTGGAACGATGTCAAGCTGCTCGCTGACTTCGACGCCGATCTCGATCAACGTCGTGCCGTCGTTTGGGCAGGTACGTTCTGATTCGGGCAATTCGTAGCGAATCACTTCACGCGGCAGAGCAGGATCGAGCGGCTTTCGACCGGGCTTCTTACGTTTATGACCCGCGACCTCAGTTTCAGCTTCGTCAGACTGTGCCGGCGCCGTCGCTGCGGTGGGGGCAAGCGCTTCGGCTTCGTTCAGAAACAGGTCCCGCTGCTCAGCACTACGTGCTTCGCTCTTGGCGCCGAACAACTGGCGCTGGAACGCTTTGAGTTGTTCCTTGAGAAGGTCGCGTTCGACCTTGGTCACCCGTAGTTCGCCGCGCAACGCTCGGCTATCGGCAAGCGCCGCATCACGCTCAGCGATGAGCGCGGCGAGCTCTTCGGCGGTGATCGAGTGGGGTTTGTGAATGTCGCGGGCCATGGCGTAACAATAGCCAATCGCGAGCCTCCGTAGGTTTACGGGAATTTCTAAACATCTGACCGGCGTCTCGTGGATGGGACAGACAATGAACGAGATGCACCGGTCGTGCGCGTGAGCGCGGCTAGCTCGCGCGCATGTAGTGACGGGCCGAATGCTTCTTCATGGCCGCCAGGTCGACACCGTCGAGCAGCCAGTGCAACTGTTCCACCGTCAGCTCAAGAACTGCCGCCTCGCGGGGCCATGCAAAGCGGTCTGCCTCTAACCGTTTGATCAATAGCCAGAAGCCCGTTCGGTTCCACAGGATGAGCTTTACACGGTCGCGCCGCTTGTTGGTAAAGGCATAAACGGCGGGCGCGAACGGGTCGAGTTTCAATGCTTGCTCGACCAATGCAACCAACCCGTTAATCCCTTTACGACCGTCGATGGCGTCGCGGTGAAGGAAGACCTTCAAGTCTTCGTCGAATCGAAACATGGCAAGGTACTCAGCGTGGTTAGTAGTGACAGCAACTGATCGTCTCGGGCATCATCGAATTCAACCTTGATGCCGTTGGGAAATCGAACCTCCAAGCGAGGTGCAGTCTCCTTTGGCTGGGCCTGAGTTGGAATCACGGGTATGAAAGCCGCTGCCGCCGGGTTCAAGGGCTTAGCCACCGGCACGATCCCGGTGCTCGCCTGCCGTTTTTTATCAGCCGTAACCCACGTACGCAACAAGTTTGCGTTTAATCCGTGGTCCAGCGCGAGACGTGCGACGGACACGCCCGGCACCTTGCAGGCCTCGATCAGTTCTCGCTTGGCTTTCGGGTCGTACACGCATCGACCGTCCTGCTTGCGGCCTACAATAAGCCGCGCTTTCAACTCTGAGGTGATGTCAGTCATAGATGTCCACGTTGATTTACGTGGACATATGGTCGCCACTGTGAGGCGCTTCCGCTAGACGCTGACAACGGACCGCTTACGGTACTACCACATGAATTGGGCGCGCAGATCAAGACGTGGTTCTACGCATGACCTGAACGGATTACGCTCGAGAACGGCTTGCGCTTTCGCTGTGAGGCTTATTAAGCCTTCACGCATGTCGGTGAAGCCCGCGGCCAGCCACACACGCGTGCCAGTAGGTGGTCCCATCACCATTGAGCACCACGCATTGAAAAGTCGCGTTAGCCGTTCGCTGGAAACACGTTGTTCCAAGCTGTGATAATCGCAAGTCAGCCGTTGCGGGCTATGCGGCGACACCGGTCGTCATTGTGGGCTTGCCGGCATCACAGCGGGCTACCAGTGCAGAATCATCCTGCGTGCCGCGACCGTCGGCACAAGCGGCACGGCCGACTGCTTACCTGCCCAACGGGGTGGATCTTGAACTCGAGTGTTCAGCAGACGGCGCTGCAATAGTAAGTTCGGTGATCGTTGCGTTGGGAGTACATTGACGTTTCGCTTCGAAGCGGACCTCGCTGTCTTCTGCATCGCAAACCGGTCGACTTTTGTGCTTATGCCACGCTCGGGGCTATCCAAAGTCCGTGGGACACAACCACACATACTGCTGTGGACGTTGCAAGCTACTCAGCTTACATAAGTGCCCGAGCGCCTTCGCTTGTGCAGCATCGGTTGTAACTTGCCTGGCGCCTTGTGGCGACCAGGACTTAGCACGGAAGCAGCTACTGGGGACTAGACTGGCTCTGTTGCTGCGGCGCCTGAGTCTGCTGCTGGGCTTGCGCCTTGGCTTGCGCATCTTCTTTTGCTTTTTTGCTAGCCATGTGGTGGCCCACTATACAGCCACCGGCTGCGCCGAGCACCGCATGACCGCTGCCGACAAAGTGGCCCCCCACACCCCCGACGGCCGCGCCTTTAAGGCAACCCGCGGCATTGGCTTGGGCAACTCCTAAGCATGTCAGGAGTGAAAAAATCAAGACCTTCGTAACGCGCATAACACCTCCGGATGTTTGGAAAAATCACATGGGGCCGACTTTTACAAACGCAAGTGGTGTCGTCCGCGTGAAGCCATAAAAATTTCGGCGAAAGCGGCTCAGCTATTTGCGCCCTCGCACCTTTAGAACAAATCGATGGGCTGATAAATAGCTCACGAAATTTGGTTGCGAGGTCCAGGAGGAAACATCGGTGAGGCGACGTTTGACAGTAGCCATCGAATTTTCGCTTCGCCGGTCGTTGCATGACCGGCGTCAGCGTCAGCCATTTGCGAACGTCAGAACATTGCAAATTTGCGTTAAGCACACCATCGTGGCGATCGAGACCTTTACATGGCGTTGCGCAACCACCTGTCGCCAGCAATCGTGCGCCGATACCACCAAAACAGCGGCGCCATTGGCAATATCACCGGTGGATGCAAAGGCCAATTATTGTTGGCGCCGGCGAAATTTAAGATGGGACCTATACCGTATGTAAAATGGCAATTAAGGCGAAAAAATGGGTAACGAAGGTAGCCTTTTGAGTGGATCCGCGCGGAAGGTCGTTGCATGCTCCGCGGAGTTTATGTTGCATTTGGATACCGGAAATATGGCGCACGCGCGCCCCGTACTGCGGCCGGAAGCCGCAATGGAGTTTTGATAATGAGAAAATTCGGACGTCTTCTGGCAATTGTATCGGTCTTGGGTGCTTTTCTTACCTTGACAGGCTGTAATACGATCGCAGGCGTTGGGGATGATATATCCGGCTCGGCACGTGCAGTTCAGCACTCGCTATAGCCCTGAGTCTGCATGAGTAGCTACCGTACGGAAATCGATCTTAGAGAAAGAGAGGAACGGCTTCGAACTACAAAGAATTGTTGGCTCGGGCGTTAGAGCTCGATTACCAGATAGCCGCGGCCCTTGACGTGGCTGCGGCATCAGCACTTACCGAGATCGAAGCAAAAATTGCCGGGGCCGATTCAAGGTGGATGGTTTGTTTTCGACAAATAAAACACGGAAGGGACGCGTTGACAGTGGCCCTTCCTATCATGACCCAGATTCGGGTGCGTTCTGGAGTGGCCTGGGACGAGAACCCCATCGCATCACAGGCAAGGATCGGGCGTCCTTCGTCGTTACTGAAGACCAGTAGCCGATCTTTGATCTCAACTTTTGAATCGTCTTGGTTGGTCTGGCTCTCGGTCGTCTTACGAATCGCACGAGAGAGTCAAGCCGCCTAATTCGTTTTATCGCCGAGCGCGGCATAAGGGTCGCGATTAGCGCAAGGGATTGGCGCTCCCACTCGCACAGTCGCTTCCTTTCCAACAATAATAAAGCCGGCGAAAGCCAATGCTGTGGCCCGTTCATCTATGCACGTCTGGGACACATTGAACATGACCCGCCAATATCTGTCGACATCAAAAGCTCCGAAACACTCGCGTCGGGAGAAAGGAGTCAGACCAGGTTTCGTCAGCCGGATGACCCACGGGCGATCGCGACGAAGTTATTTGTTTTAACGTCGCTATCGTCTGAACGTGAAGCCAATGCGAGGCGAATCGATACGTTTGGCGGAAGCACATCGGCGTATGCAATACCATCAATTCGGATCTGACAAACAGACGAAGGTACTAATGAGACCCCGAATCCTGCCGCAACGAGGTTTACTACGGATGACAATTGTGGGGCCTGCTGCCCCTCGCGCGGAACAAACCCTGCGTTACGACACGCGTCCAAGATGACATCATGCAGTGTCGGACTAACTACCCGCGGGAGTAAAACAAATGGCTCTTGCGAAAGGTCCGAGAGCGCCACCCGCCGTTTTTTAGCTAGTGGATGTGTGCTCGGAATAACTACCCTCATAGCTTCGGTAGCAATATGATCTAACTGAACGCCGGTTGGTGACTCGCCTCCCAAACGGACGAAAGCAACATCGACGCTGCCGTCGTGCAGAAGGTCAAGAAGCTGGGCGGTGTTGCCCTCCGCGAGAGTTAGCTTGACGCCTGGGAATGACTGTCGATAGGTTTGAATTAACTTCGATACGACTGGGTTAAAGGCAGCCGAGCCTGTGAACCCAATGTTAAGTTGTCCCAGTTCTCCACGAGCTGCGCTCTGCGCTTTCTCAACAGCGTGCCGTGCGTCTTGTAGAAGCCTTTTCGCATCGGTCGCAAAAGCGTTGCCAGCGTCGGTCAAAACCACGCCATGCCCGGTGCGGCGAAATAGCCTCGTTCCAATCTCCTTCTCTAGAGCATGAATTTGTGTGCTAAGTGGCGGCTGACCGATGCCCAGCCGCTCGGCCGCACGCGTGACATTGCTCTCTTCAGCAACTGCCAAAAAATACCGAATGTGACGTAGTTCCATGCGATATCTTTTTAAGGTATTTCAGGAAGACATGATAGATATTGGACAGAATATCACCGTTGCGACACTATGGGTTGTTGCCACTCATTTGAGCACGCACTGCGATGAGGTTAATAGATCAGTCTCGTCCAAGTAAGGGGTCTAGCATGGCTGAAGCTGTAAAAAAACCAAGGCCTGAGTACCGGAACATCGGACTTGCTCAGCTCGCAACCTACCGCTTGCCGCTAGCGGGAAAGGTTTCGATTCTGCACCGCATCAGTGGTCTGCTTCTATTCGTAGCGCTACCGTTTCTGCTTTATCTGCTGGACCAAAGCCTGACATCGGAAATCAGTTTCGATGCATTCAAGGGCTTTCTCGCCAATCCTCTCGTCAAGCTCGTCGTGCTCGTGCTGTCGTGGTCCTTCCTGTTCCACTTCTGCGCCGGCATCCGTTTCCTCCTTCTCGATACGCACCGTGCAGTAAGCAAGGAAGGCGGCAAGCAGACGTCCATCGTGGTACTGACGGTGTCGACCCTGCTGACAATCGTCGTTGCGCTTAAACTCTTCGGAGCCTTCTGACAATGGCCGCGAATAACAACAACCGAATCGGTCCCAAGCGCCTTGTAGTGGGCGCGCATTACGGTCTGCGTGACTGGCTCGCGCAGCGCATTACCGCCGTTGTCATGGCTTTGTACACGCTGGTGCTGCTGTTCTGGTTTTTCGGTGCACGCGATTTTTCGTATGACGGCTGGGCGTCGATCTTCGCCATGCAATGGATGAAGCTTGCAACCTTCGTAGCCCTGCTCTCGCTCTTCTATCACGCGTGGGTCGGCATTCGGGACATCTGGATGGACTACGTGAAGCCGGTCGGCTTGCGTCTGCTCCTGCAAGTGGCGACGATCCTCTGGCTGGTCGGTTGTATCGGCTACGCGGCACAGATTCTCTGGAGAGTGTAAAGAATGGCTGCAATTAAAACGTCCCTGCCGCGTCGCCGTTTCGACGTCGTGATCGTGGGTGCAGGTGGTTCCGGCATGCGCGCTTCGCTGCAACTCGCTCGTGCGGGTTTGTCGGTCGCGGTGCTGTCCAAGGTATTCCCCACGCGTTCGCATACCGTGGCCGCGCAAGGCGGGATTGGCGCGTCGCTTGGCAACATGAGCGAAGACAACTGGCACTATCACTTCTACGACACCATCAAGGGCTCCGACTGGCTCGGCGACCAGGATGCGATCGAATTCATGTGCCGCGAAGCCCCCGGTGCTGTCTACGAACTTGAACACATGGGCATGCCGTTCGACCGCAACGCCGACGGCACGATCTACCAGCGTCCGTTCGGCGGCCACACGGCCAACTACGGCGAGAAGCCGGTTCAGCGCGCATGCGCCGCGGCCGACCGTACCGGCCATGCGTTGCTGCACACGCTGTATCAGCAGAACGTCGCGGCCAAGACGCACTTCTTCGTTGAATGGATGGCGCTGGACCTGATCCGCGACGCCGACGGCGACGTGCTCGGCGTGACCGCGCTGGAAATGGAAACGGGCGACGTCCACATCCTCGAAGGCAAGACCACGTTGTTCGCAACGGGCGGCGCGGGCCGGATCTTCGCGGCATCGACCAATGCGTTCATCAATACCGGCGACGGACTCGGCATGGCCGCGCGTTCGGGCATCGCCTTGCAGGACATGGAATTCTGGCAATTCCATCCGACCGGCGTGGCCGGCGCGGGCGTGCTGATCACCGAAGGCGTGCGCGGCGAAGGCGGCATCCTGCGCAACTCGGACGGCGAACGCTTCATGGAGCGCTATGCACCGACTTTGAAGGACCTGGCGCCGCGTGACTTCGTATCGCGTTCGATGGACCAGGAAATCAAGGAAGGCCGCGGCGTGGGTCCGAACAAGGATCACGTGTTGCTTGACCTTTCGCACATCGGCGCCGAGACCATCATGAAGCGTCTCCCGTCGATCCGCGAAATCGCGATGAAGTTCGCGAACGTCGATTGCATCAAGGAACCGATTCCGGTTGTACCGACCATCCATTACCAGATGGGCGGCATTCCGACGAACATTCACGGCCAGGTGGTCGGAACGCTCAAGGGCGGCTACGAAGAACCGGTCAACGGCTTCTACGCTGTCGGCGAATGCTCGTGTGTGTCGGTGCACGGCGCGAACCGTCTCGGCACGAATTCGCTGCTCGACCTCGTGGTGTTTGGCCGTGCGGCCGGCAACCACATCATCAAGCACGCGAAGGAAATGAAGGAGCACAAACCCCTTCCGGCCGATGCAGCCGACGCAGCGCTTGAACGCCTCGCCGTGCTGGAAAACTCGTCGTCGGGCGATTACACGCAGGCCATCGCGAACGATATCCGCGCGACCATGCAGGCACATGCTGGTGTGTTCCGCACGTCCGCGTTGCTGGAAGAAGGCGTGGGCAAGATCAAGGAACTGTCCGAGCGCGTGAAGCACGTGCATCTGAAGGACAAGTCGAAGGTCTTCAACACGGCGAAGGTCGAAGCGCTCGAACTCGCGAACCTGATCGAAGTGGCGCGCGCCACCATGATTTCAGCGGAAGCGCGCAAGGAAAGCCGCGGTGCGCATGCGCACAGCAACTTCGAAACGCGCGACGACGACAACTGGATGAAGCACACGCTGTGGTTCAGCGAAGGCGACAAGCTCGACTACAAGCCGGTGCACATGACGCCGCTGACGGTCGAATCGGTGCCGCCCAAAGCGCGGACCTTCTAAGGCAAAGGAATCGAAATGGCAAAGCGTACTTTTGAAATCTACCGCTACGATCCGGACAAGGATGCGGCGCCCCGCATGCAGACGTACGAGATCGAAATCGACTCGCACGAGCGCATGTTGCTGGACGCGCTGCTGAAGCTGAAATCTGTCGATGAAACCCTGTCGTTCCGCCGTTCGTGCCGCGAAGGCGTGTGCGGTTCGGACGCCATGAACATCAACGGCAAGAACGGCTTGGCCTGCCTGCAGAACATGAACGACCTGCCGCAGAAGATCGTGCTGCGCCCGCTGCCAGGTCTGCCGGTCGTGCGTGACCTGATTTGCGACTTCACGCAATTCTTCAACCAGTATCATTCGATCAAGCCGTACCTGATCAACGACACGCCGCCGCCGGAAAAGGAGCGTCTGCAGACGCCCGAAGAACGCGACGAGCTTGATGGCTTGTACGAGTGCATTCTGTGCGCCAGCTGCTCCACCTCGTGCCCGAGCTTTTGGTGGAACCCGGACAAGTTCGTGGGTCCGGCGGGCTTGCTGCAAGCCTATCGTTTCATTGCGGACAGCCGCGACGAAGCGACGGGTGAACGTCTGGACAACCTGGAAGATCCGTACCGTCTGTTCCGTTGCCACACGATCATGAATTGCGTGGATGTGTGCCCGAAGGGACTGAACCCCACGAAGGCAATCGGCAAGATCAAGGAATTGATGGTGCGCCGCGCTGTCTGATAGGGACTGTGTCATGAATGACTCCGGGCATCAGTCCGACCCTCTACGTCGTGCACGCCTTAGGTGGCGGGCGCGGCGCGGTCTGCTGGAAAACGATCTGATCTTCGAACGTTTTTTCAGCCGATATGAGCATGACCTCAGTGACACGGACGTCGGCGTGCTGACGCAACTGCTGGAACTGAGCGACAACGACCTGATGGACTTGCTGCTGGCACGCAAGGAACCGGATGGCGAACTGGCCTCGCCGGATATGACTCGCGTGCTGGAGATGCTGCGCTCAGCCTGAGCCAGTCACGCGGTTGTGCAATTGTCGTGCGAATTATCGAAAACCTGTTTCCATACTTCGATTGAGTATATCGCGCGACCGAACACTGATCAGTGACTGAGTGTCGGCAATCGATGACTTTCGTTGAAGTGACTTCCCAGACGCAATGCAAGGGTCACGCAGCCGAAAGCTAAGCGTGGGATGAGTCGATGGCGGTCCATCGTTTCCGTCCCATTTGCGGACATATTAATCCGGCCAAATAGGAAATTCGTTACCCGTTCCTCATCAGGATGGCGAAATAACCACCGAAGCATCGAACTCCGCGGGAAGTGTTCGGTGCCCGTCCTAGGCTGCTTGCTGACTTTTAACTCAGATTCCCGGACGTCTCTAAGTTTTATTTAACGTCGTGAGCAACGATGACACTATTGAACACAGTGGCATTTCAACGTTTCCCCTCGGATTGGGCGTGCATCTGACGATGAACAACTGAGGGGCATACAAGACACCTAATGTGCGCTTGGTTAGCTTAACATCCGCACTTGCGCTTACGCGCGTCAGTCCCCCGGGACCAAACATGCGGGTGTGATTCTTACCTCTAACTCAATGGCGACGGCGCTACCGCACGCATCGTGCTCGTGTCTTGCCGTTGCTGTGGCGATGTTCATTAAAGCGCGTTGGAGTAGCTACCCTTAATGGGCGTCAGTTGCAGTTCGAACTGCCGATGACCAAATTAAACTCGGAAACCTCTATACGACCGCAGATTTTCAAAGAAACAGGTCGCGGGCCTGCTCAAATATCCCGACTATCTCCTCGGCGACAAGCCGGATAGTAGCGTCGTTCCTATCACGGCGGCGGGTTACTTGATACACATCTCTGCTCGGTGGGCATGATCCCAGATCGCAGATTCTTAACGCCGGATCGCTGCGTCCAATGTAGTGGGGAATCAGTGCAAGGCCAATACCTGAACGCGCAGCGATCGATTGCAGAAATTGGTCCTTTGCGCGAAACGCCAAGCGAGCGAGCGGGAAGTGTTCAGATGACCATGCTGCTCCAGACAGGTAGTGGTTAAGGAAAAGTGCTGAACCGCACCGTACTTTATTAGCGCCACCGTGGACACCTGAATTTCCAATCTCTCCTTGAGCGCGTCACGTGGCCGAAAATTACTGATGGAACGGCTGGTGAGCCGAGTGCCAAATGTCGCGAACACGCGGACGCTGGTCAATCTAATCATGCGTTGCCTGCCCAATCTTATTTAATCAGACAAATTACTGCTTTACTAAAAATTATTTGAGATGGATAATTATTTCAGATAAATAATTTGGGATAAGCGGGTCATGGCATACCATCGCACCCAACTTGCCGACGAGATGGCGCAGCAGATTCTCCATCCGCGCGGCCTTGATACGCAGCTTCAGGCCGGCGTGTTCCTTTCCGGCCCGCGTCGTATCGGGAAGACCACCTTTGTGCGCCAAGACCTGATCCCCGCTCTACAGAAGAAGGGTGCGATTGTTGTGTACGCTGACCTGTGGAGCCAGGCGCTCGCAAATCCGGCGGACCTGGTGACGATGGCGGTCCAACAAACGGTGGGAGAACTCCAAACGCCTGCTTCCGATCTGTTTGAGCGCGTCTTGCGGCATCTCAAACGCGTTTCGTCGATCGACATGGGCGCTGCAGGCTTCAAATTCGGCTTCAAGTTGGATCAGATCGGGAAGATGTCCGGCCCGACCTTGGCGAAAGTGTTCACGGAAATCGTTGAGAGAACCCACGCGAATGTCGTGTTGATCATTGACGAGATCCAGCATGCGCTCGGTAGCGCGACTGGGAACGAACTGCTGCTTGCGTTGAAGGCCGCTCGCGACGCAGTGAACCTAAGCCCTAAAATGCCGGGGCGGTTGTACATCATTGGAACGGGCTCGCATCGCGCGCAGGTGCAAGAGATGGTCATCCGCGGGAATCAGGCGTTTCAAGGCGCCGTGTCGCAGCCATTCCCGCTGCTCGGCGAGGACTACGTAGCCCACGTACTGGCTCAGACGCACGAGCAACTGGGCGCGCGGTCACCGTCCCTCGCAGCTGCGCTCAACGCGTTTCAGCAACTCGGCAGCCGGCCCGAGGAGTTGCTCAAGGCTCTAGTGTCGCTTCGAGATAGCCCGTCGGACTTGGGACCGGATACGCAACTCCCCATCATTGTGCAGGCGCTGCGTCAGTCCGCCGCCGATCTTGAGATTACGCGGGTCGAAGGGCTAGGGGATCTCGCGATCGCGGTTTTCAACCGCATCTGCCAGAGCGATGCTCCGGCTGGTGGCCTTTACTCGGCTGAGGCGAACAAAGTCCTCGCCGCCGAGGTCGGCACTCTGGTGTCCCAGAGCGCGGTGCAGAACGCGCTTCTGTCGCTCACTGACGAGAATTTGGTTATGGCTGTAGGCAACGGGAAGTACGATGCAACCGATCCGTTCGTCAAGACGGCGTGGCGAGAATCGCGCGGCTTGGCGTCAGCGATGGGGATCGATATCGCGACGCCAGCGCGTAAGCGAGGCTCAAAACGCGGACAGCAGTAGCGTGGATCGACCACGGGAAGACAGCGCGCCAGCATGAAAACAAGAGTTACCGGGAGCTGTTGTCGCCGTCGGCGATGGTCGGCAACGCCAGCTGATTTGGGCCGAGCGATCAATACTCAGCCACCGAGCAGGTTGGTGCCGCGTCTGCCACCGCTTGTATAGATATCGAACAGTGCCGAGAAGAAGCGATCGAAGGCCGGGGCGCGCGGATCACGCCGTATTGTCTCGCGTAATGACAATGACTCGATTATTGCGAGGGCCGTGCCATATTGTTTTTCTGCCCAGACTTCGCCGACCACGCGAAGCTGGTCCATGCTTTGTGCGAGATCGGTCTGGGCGCAGTACCAGAGTTGCCCCCAAACATTCGGCCGGACGACGGCGAACCACTCCGCTAGTTCAACGGCGGACCGGGCTCGGCCTGAACGCGACGTTCACTTGACGGCGTGTTTGAACATTCGAGCATCGGTCGCACACCGATTACGTTCACTGGAACTGCCAAAATGTGACAGCAAATGGAACCGTGCGGGCTGTTAGAGTTTCCGTGAGCCAACGAATGTGCTATCTAGCCTGACACTCGTTCTCATTTCCGCGATGGGTTTTCTGGCGCACTCCGAGCTTTGTTCAACGGTTCATCGCATCCGGACTCCGCGAGAAAACTGCCCGTTATGCTTCTCGCCATAGTGCGCGAGAGTCAGCCGAGGAGCCGGATAGCCCCCGCTATGTGTGTGAATGCCGTAAGGGCCCAAGTTGCGAAATCAATCTCACTCCCGACGGAGCGGCTATAACGTCAGGGATGCGATTCACCATGCATGCGGCTGAAGCGTGCACTCCGTCCGCGCGGTCGACCCGGATTTTTGATGACGGTCTTCCGTCAACCGTCCACATCATGTGTTCGGCCTCACCCTCTGCCAGAATGCGCAATTCGATATGCGCGCTTGCCGTTGGACCTTCGGCGGTTTCGACTGACGCGACGATCCTTAGGCCAAGCGAGGTGCCGGGGTCTAGCAACCTATTCAGGATGCGGCACCACACTGGTTGATCGGATAGCACCGGCTCCCGCCGTTCAGTCACGTTCGTAATGGTGAAGCCAAGCGCGTGCATTACGTGGTGCGGAATGCCTTTGTACAATTCACCTAGTTGGCCAGGCACTTTGGCCACCTTTTGCGCAAACTCGGCTTGCGTCATGTCCACGCCATAGGCTCGCATCATCCGCTCATTCGCTAGCTCAGCGTTTGTGAGGCTGTGATGGTTGAGCGAGCGAAGTTCACTGCAAGGCCCTGCGATTAGGATGCCCGGCCAGATACGCGAGAAGTCCCAGATACCGGTGCCCGTGAACGTGACGCTGCCCTGCTTGGCCAATGCGTCGATCTCCTCGGCCAACTTCGGATCAGCGCCCTGTGGGAAGTAGGACTCGGAACCGTGGCAGATAACGTTGATGCCAGCCCCAAGAAGACGTTGGTAGGCCATCAAGTTAAGACTCAGCCTTTCAGTCTGAACAACAAGCGCGATGTCCGCTCCCAAGGCAGCATAGTCGGCAGTTTCACAATCCTGAACGATGACCCCTAGATCTTCATTCAGACCAGCGAGGCGCCCTAAATCTTGGCCAATTTTGGGACCTGCTCGGTTCACGGCCGCGACGATTGGCCAACCTTTTTCAGCCAGGATGCGCACTGCCTCCATGCCATAGAAGCCGACGCCATAGATCATGACCCGGGGCTTGCGTCGAGCTTGGTCTTGAGTGTCGCTCTTCCCACATTCGGTCAGGTTCATAAAGGGTCGCTTCGACAGGTGAAGTGGCTTGCTCCAGCGCATGGGACAGAACGCGGGTGAGATCTGGGCGAGCCGCGAGGCGCCGCTTCTGCGCTTCGTGACGCTCTATGACTTTTGCGCCCTTAGGCTTCGGCCTCGCAACGTTGTTTGCGCTCTTGCAACGACAATTTTCATGTCTACGAGCGGAACGCATAGTTGAAGTTCAAAGCCGGTAGCGAAGGCCTCCTTGGCCGCACGCAGTTCCATGCGATCAAAAAGTCGCCGGCGCGGAAAGCCGCATGGCTCACATTGGCTACTTTGATGCATTAAACACCACTAGGTGAATTTTTGCAGACAACCGTTCCTACGGAGCTCATTCTACCTTCTTAGTCTATCAGGACGGTTCTCAAGCTCGTATTGGAATCGGTACATGCTTTGCAAATGCCACCGGCTCTATTACACGTGGACTTGTCTACTTTAACGCTTTGGACTTTTCAGACGCTTGCGATGCGAAGCTTCTAGGTCGTTCAAGCAACCCCCGTCCCCTCCTGCCTTGGAGGTCATTTTTAAGCAACCGTACATGCGGTACGAGGTGACATTTCGTCATCCACTTCCTTCGAATTGTGTGGAAGACGCTGTTGTCTTCTGGGCAAATTTCGTGGCGTTCGCTAGGACCCTCCGCTAAAAGGTAGGGTCAAAACAGCAAGCTCTGGAACGTTGGCTAACTCGAGGCTGGTCCCTTGTGCAAGTTGGTGTAAGAGCGAATAACTGCTTGAAATTATTTGGATGGACAACTAAGGTGTCGCACTTCAGATCTAAGAGACACCCAATGCCCACCGCGTACCGAAGCAAGACCCGTCTTTCTGCAGCTTACACAATATTACTTTTTCCTTTCCTGGTCTTCCGATCGGCCGACGTTGTGGCCGCGTGCAACACGACGGGTCTTTCGACAGTTTGCGACGCATCTGTGCCTAATCCTGCCACCGGCATGATCGGAACGGGCTCGAACGCTTCCGAAGATAACCGCACTATTACTATAGGAGCCGGCTCGTCCTTAGCAGTCGGTGACTCGAGTGCGATCAGCGTCGAAAACAACGCAAACATAACGGTAAGTGGAAATGTGAGCGCGACAGCGGTTTCCTCCCAAGGCCTTTACGGCACGGGTGCTAACGCCATTGATTTCCTTAACAACAGCAAGCTGACGGTCCAACAAGGCGGTCAGGTCGTGACACTTGGCACTGAGGCCTACGGTGAGCCCATAAATGTGGAGGGGTCGGGTAATAGCATCGTCAACAGTGGCTTGATAAAAGGCACGCACTCGGTAGCCATCTGGTTTCAGAACACCTCAGGCGCCAACACGGTGATTAATAGTCCGACCGGCATTATTCAGGCCCCAGGTAATGTCATAGGTTCGTCGGGCAACGGCGCGGTTGACTTCACCAATTATGGGCAAGTGATCGGTGATCTTAACTTCGGGGGCGGAGACGACGTACTCAGGCTTTATACCGGCTCTTCAATTTCTGGGAGTTTTAGTGGGGGAGGTGGAAACAATAGTATTTTTTTAAACGGCCTTGGCGCCTCCAGCTTGCCGGGTAATTTTACGCAGTTCCAGTCGCTTTACAAACAAGACTCTGGAACCTGGACGCTTACAGGAACGATCACCGGCGTCACGCTCTCGGAAGTACAAGCCGGCACGCTGGTATTGACGGGCAACAATAACAGTTATACCGGCAGGCTTCTGGTCGACGCAAGCGGCACGCTCGAAGCGCGAGCCCAGAGCCTGCCCCTGTCGATCAGCGACAATGGCCTGGTGCGTTTCGTCCAACCAGATGCGGGGACATACACCGGTTTGCTAGACGGTACCGGCTCCGTGGAAAAAACCGGCGCCGGCACGCTTACGCTCGCGCCCACTGCGCCGGCCGGCAACACGTACTCCGGCGGCACAACGATCACCCAAGGCACCGTCGCGCTCGCGGCGGACAACGCCCTTGGTGCGGCGACCGGTGCCCTAACGTTCAACGGCGGCACATTACAACTGACCCGGAACCTTGACTTGGCAGCCACACGTGCGGTTTCGGTGAACGCACCCGGCGGAACGTTCGACACGCAGGCTTTTACTTCGACTGTGGCACAAGGCATTACGGGCACCGGACAACTGACGAAAGCGGGGACCGGCTCTCTGACTCTCACCGGTACGAATACTTATACCGGTGGCACGACCATCGCCGCAGGCACTCTTCGGTTGGGCAACGGCGGAACCAGCGGCAGTATCACGGGCGACGTAATGGATAACGGCACGCTGCTGTTCGACCGGTCTGATGTCGCCGGCTACGCAGGCACGATATCCGGCTCAGGAGCAGTTAATCAAGCGGGCGTAGGCACCACTGTGCTGACAGGGGCGAGCACCTATACCGGTGGGACGTCGATCTCGGCGGGAACCTTGCAACTGGGCAGCAGCGGCACGAGCGGGAGCATCGTTGGAGACGTGACCGACAACGGACAGCTTGCATTTGATCGCTCGGATGTCGCAGGCTTCGCTGGTACCATTTCCGGCACTGGTTCAGTGTCTCAGATAGGTTCAGGCACCATGGTGCTGACGGGCGCTAACACGTACAACGCTGGGACTGCGGTCCAAACCGGGACCCTCGTGGTCGGCGACAGCGCGCATCCATCGGCCACCATTGGCGCGGGCTCAACGACTGTCGCACACGGCGCGACGCTCGGCGGGTATGGAACGGTGCTGGGTTCCGTAGACAATGCCGGTGTCGTTGCTACTGCCAATGCATTGCCTTTCACCTCGGGTAGCCCGAGCGGAACGTTCACTATTGCTGGCGATTTTACGAATCGTGGCGTGGCCCAACTCGGTGTGACGGGCAATACCATTGGCAATGTGCTGAATGTCGGCAGCAACTACACTGGCGTTGGCGGCACGCTTCGCCTGAACACCTTGTTAAATCAAGGCGGAGCCGCCTCCCAGTCCGACCGCCTCGTCGTGAACGGCAACACAACTGGCAACACCGCCATCCAGATAAATAAAGCAGGCTCAGGTGCACAAACGGTTGCCGACGGCATTCAACTGGTGCAGGTCAACGGCAATTCCGCGGCAGGCAGCTTCGCCCTTGGCGCGCCAGTACAAGCGGGCGCTTATCAATATCTCCTTTATCGAGGCGGAGCATCGACGCCCAGCGACTGGTACTTGCGGACTACTCTAGAAACGGCGCCCGGAGTTCCTCCCACGACGCCAGCAACGCCTGCTGCACCGGGCAACCCTCCCTCTCTTGCCGCGCCGGCTTATCGTCCCGCAACTGTCGGATATACGATGACGCCTTTACTAAATCTGGACTACGGCTTTTCGATTTTAGGGCGGCTCCATGAGCGTGTCGGCGACGTCGCCAGTCTTTCTGCGGTGCAACCCGGCAGCAAGGACGGCGTTTGGGGACGCATTGGCGGCGAAAGCTTGGATGCGAACTCTGATGATCGTTTTTCAAGCGATGAGCGCACTTTCTTTGCGCAGCTGGGCAAGGACTGGACACTCGACAATGCCCCGACGGGCGGCAGCACGCACGCAGGCGTGACGGTCACTCTTGGGTCCACGTCGGCGTCTTTTGAAGACAGTGCCAGGAATATCAACGCTCAACTGAGCAATACGACCGGCTCGGTTGAGACGCAAGCGCAGTCAGTAGGCGGCTACTGGACCAAGTATCTTTCCGACGGGACCTACTTCGATGGTGTCGGCCAGTTGACGCACTACCACAACAAATATGGCGACATTTACAGCGACAACGCGGCCCAGAATGGTTACGGCGCGGGCGCGTCGGGAGAAATCGGCAAGCCGTTCGTGCTTGGTTCGACCCGCATCGCTATCGAACCGCAAGCGCAGTTGCTGTATCAATACGTTCACCTGAACGCGACAAACGACGCGATCTCATCGGTAAGCGCGAATTCGACCAACGCCTTGCGCGGGCGGCTCGGATTCCGTTTGTTCACGGCGAATCTCAGCAACAATTCGAAGGATGGTGCGGCCACACCCTATTTCACGGCAAACGTACTGCACGACTTCTTCTCTCCCGGCCAGACCGAAGTTGGCAACGCGTCGTTTGACTCGGGGATGAACAAGACCTGGTATGAGCTAGGTGTGGGCGTGACGACGAGCGCAGGCAAAAATTCTGAGCTTTACGCGAATGTAAAATACTCGCGAAACTTCAGTGGGGCGTACCGACAGGGCGTGTTTGGCCAGGCGGGTTATCGGTATAGTTGGTGACTGGTCAGGATTCACGGCGAAGCGAAACGCGGGGCACAGTGACTTGAGGTCCTTGTTAATGTGTCTCAAACCAGGCAGGTCTTACGTAGCCTGCTCGCCGTGATCTTTTTACGGATCAACAGTTTGTCACGGTCGAATTCTTTTGAATGCGGCAGATAGAAAAAACAGTTTGCTACGTGGCTAATGACCAAAAAGCATATCGGAGGAAAGATTTATAAAAACGGAATGGAACGCATTCGAAATGCGTTCTGCTGCCTCAATCGTCGATAAATAAAAATACTCAAGCGGTCAGCCCAAAAAGTTGAAAGTGAGTTGGCTGCCGATGTGGCGCTAAGGTTTGTCGCCTGCCAACGCTCTATGCGCATTGAGAAGCCGAAATCTGAGCGCGCCGATTAACTGGAGCGGTGATAGCGCTTAAGGCGAACTCGAGGCACTGTTTCTGCCGGCAAGTGTCGCCATTTCGCCAGTGGCAACGTATTCAGCGTATATGATCCGAGCAGCTGGATTGAAGCTGACCCGCCGTCGCAGTCGTCGATGCCGCGCTACCTTTCATCAACTCAGTACGCATCGGGAACAGAGACACCAAATTTTACGACGGTCGCACTTTGCGCTGCGCCCTGCAACCGATGTAACGCTGCAGACCCGGTGTCTGCGTCTAGGCTGTCCCAAGATGCATGGTGAACAATCCACGTTCCAATATGGTTGCAACTCAGCGGTCGCAACGAAGTTTTACCTCGTGTCTGCGCATCGCGAGGGAGATCCCTTGAGCAGTTCGCCAGGCTGTGTGTATTCTAATGCCATCTTTTCGGCTTGCGCGCTGTAGTGGGTGGCTGGAACTCGACGCGAATGGCAACTGGAAATAGATCAGCTCGGAGGTCTCTTCTAGTGCCGACCTAATTCTTGATGGTAAAGTTTAACCAACGAAACTTAATTATTGAGAAAATTCTGATGAACAAACAAGAACTTGTCGATGCAGTCGCAGCACAATCCGGCGCAAGCAAAGCCTTGACCAGCGAAATCATCGATGAGGTGCTGGCAAAGATCACGCAAGCGGTGGTGTCCGGCGATACGGTTCAATTAGTTGGTTTTGGTTCGTTCGGTACTGGCGCGCGTGCCGCCCGTGCGGGGCGCAATCCGAAAACAGGCGAAGCGCTCCAGATTGCCGCAGCTACGACGGTAAAGTTCACTGCAGGAAAAGCGTTCAAGGACATTGTCAATCAGTAACGCTCCGTATTCGACTGTTCATCATTGCTGGACACTCCGTGTGTGCTCATTGGCAGTGTAGTGCTACACGGAGCTTGATACACTTGCATCTTTAATTCGGTTGATTCGGGTTAGATCTGACAAGTGACGAAGAAATGATCGGCGCGCAACACTCACATGAACCATCCCTCGTTGAAAATGGGCGTGCTGTTATGTTCAAGGTAGTGACCGCTGGTCGCGAGGTGAAGGCGATGATTACGAGGACGGCGCTAGAGCAGTACTTCTGGTTGGGTCCTGATGCAAGCGAAGGCCGCGTGCTGCGTATATTTGCTGACGGCCGCCAGCGCATAACGGCCGTCACGCAGCGCGTGGCTTTACGCAGCGGCGCGACCGAAGTCCGCCTTGATGCAGAGGACTTTGCGTCGTAGGCGCTTTCATTTCCGTACGGCCCAATTTTATAAATTTGAGACTTTAATCCTTGAGCTGCGATGCTTAGGGTCGGCAAATTTTAGATTCGGTTGATTGCTGTAGCCATCTCTCGGTTACTTGGCAGCAGTCTGACTGCTACTGGACCTTCGCACTTGCTGCAATTGCGAGTGCAACATTCGGAGTTTAATTTGATGAGTCGTACATTTGGACGCCCAGATTCGCGAGGCAGCGGTCCACGTCCAGCGCGCCAGCACCCGCCGACCAGCGCATCGCAGACGCAAAAGAAGCATTACGGGAAACCCGCGCAGTCAAAGGATCCCGCCCAGACGGCATCTATATTCAAGACTCGAGCGTTCAAAGTACTTGTCGACGCTGTTGGTGCAGAAAATGTAGCGTTGGGTCTCGACTCGAATCTGGCCCGCATCGCAGAATTGGTCAGCGGCGAGCGTTTTACGCCCGAGACAGCGTTTCACATGGAAACGACGCTTGGTCTTCCCGATGGTTTCTTCGATCACCCAAACCCAACGTTGCCACCAGACGTGATCGCACGACTGCGCTCTCCGCTGGAAAATCGGCCAACTGACAGCGTATTTGATGACCAGTGGAAGCTTCGCCAAGTCATAAGTCAGCCAATCATACAAAACACCCCGTTTTGAGCGAAGCTGTAACAGCCAAGGATGTCGATATGCCAAGAAAGACCAGCACTGCACCCGCGCCGGCCAGCAAGAAGGCAAGGCGATCGCGCCGAAAGATGCCGGCGCAAGCGCGAAGGCCGATCAGTCGAAGGGTGTTTCGAGGGCGGCTAAGGCAGCGCAGCAACAGTCGCTTGAACTGGCGAGCACACTTTCAATTCCTGAGGTTCGACAGGCGAACCTTCATATCTTGACTGCCCGCAATGGATCGAAAGCGCTGCTAAGTCGAATGTTGAACCTAAGCCAGTCAAACATGGCGCATCGGTTGCACGGGAAAAAGCGTTTGGACGATGTCGAGGTGAAACGCTTTACCGATGTACTAGAGCTGCCAGCGGGGTGGCTCGACACGCCACGACAGACGCACGATGTGCCTGACCACGTGAACGAGCTCCTCGCACCGACCTCAAGAAAACGCAAGACTGCGACGCCCACAGCAACAAGTTATAAACCGCAAGCGGCGGTAGCGAAACATCTTGTGGACGAAACTAGCACGGTGCCTCAACCGCAAACCGTCAGCGTCCCAGACCAAGACGTTACAGGTAACCTAATGGAAAATGTCACCACTGTAGCGAACGCTGCAGACTTCCTTAAGAAACCCGTTGATGCGGTTGATGGTGCCAACCAAAACAACCAACCGTCGAACACTGGGAAAGACTTGGCCAACGAAGCGCTTTCGCTTTCAGTGGCGAGCGACCTTGCTCATTTGCGTGGGATTCCACCCATCGCTGAAGCATTGCTGAAGACAATTGCTGCGAAGGCGCGGACCGGGCTTCTGAACGAAAACAAGGCGTTGGAGCTCTTGCAACAAATGATTTTGCTCTGATGAATCTTTGGTCAAGGATCAATTTCTCAATTGATCATGACGACAAGTTCGTTTAGATGGTCTGGGATGCGGTGTGGGGCGGCACAAATAGGTTGATGCAAATCTGCGCCGGATCAGACGCCGTTATTGGTTGATGCGTCGCATCCAGGGCTATTCGAAGACCGGCAACGATATAGTCGGCCTGCGGTATGGCATTTAAACCCAGCATCGCGCGACGAACGATGCGGAGCCGCAAGGTTACCTCCGCTCACCAACTATGAAGCGATGGGGCTCGCTGTTTGCAAGATCTTTTGATTGTTTTCACCGCAGCGCTTGTACCACTTCTGGGCAATTGCGCGGTTAGGGACCGAGTCTCCTGACGCCGTGCATCCCCAGCGATTCTCCCAGTAGAGAGCAAGTGTCTGCGCAGCTTCGCGATGGCCAAATCCGAATGCCATCTCGTATCTTGCCTTCGCGAGCTCGACATCAAGCGCTTCGCCGCGCCCAAGCCGGGCACTATCGCCCAGCGCCGCTGCCGAAAGTCCCTTCAGCTTGTCTTGCGCGTTTTCATCTTTCAATACGTCGACGAGGATGCGATTGGCCGATTCCGGATCGCTGTCGCCGCCCGTGCCAGCGAAGAGCGACAGGGCGTAAGTGACGCGCAACGCGGGATGCTTGTCGATGCCGATCTGCATGAGGAGCTTACGGCCCAAATACGGAGCACCGGAAATTGAAGATAGAAGCAGGGCGTTTGCGGTCGTGGCAATTGACTCGAGCGGGGCAAAGCCCGATTTGTACGCGGATACAACATGTCGATAGAACTGTTCGATGTCGAGCGCAGCATCGTGAACCTTAAGCGCTTGCCACTCTCGATGGATTTGGTTAAACCAACTCAATTCGGCCATATGAATTTCCTCGCGTAACGATGCGGGATATATTACTCTTGATAAGGCGGTGCTTGAGTGAATGACGGTCTTTGTTACGACTTACTTGATTCACTGAATGACCGTCCCGAAACAACGTCTGCTCACACAGCGGCAAATGCTCCAGGGCATGCTTCTCTTTGCCTACTTATCCGTAGGACAACGGCGGATGTGCGCATCCTCGATTCAGGATAGACGTAGGAAGAAGCCTTGAGTTTGCGCAACGCAGCTCGCGTCTACAAAGGAATGAACAAACGAAGTCTGAATAAGATTCCAATAGTGCAAGGGCACCGCTGTTCTTCGACCGACAATCGATAAGAACTCGATGCTCAAGTATCCGAGCTTTGAAAACGAAGCGGTAAGGCTGCAATCGAAAATATCGATGTACGCGGATGTAATGCTTTGAACTGACAAGTTTGTTTGCGTAAATCAAGCGTCGTGGCATAGTGCTAGCATTCACTATTTGGAGGTCACGATGCCCACACTCGAAGTCATTCAAGAAAAGCTAAAGAAGTTGCAGGCGCAAGCCGACGTGCTCATAGCAAAGAAAGCGCAGTCCGCGTTGGAGCAAATCCGTCGCCTGATGCTAGAACACAGATTGACGACCGAAGATATCGAAGAAAAAACGAAAGCAAGGCGGGAAGCAAAAGGGGACAGCGGTTTGGCTATTGGGTCAAAGCGCAAAGCATCCAATGCCCGTGGCACCAAAGTCGCTCCCAAGTTCCAGGACCCAAAGAGTGGTGCCACATGGACCGGCCGGGGAAGTGCACCGGCTTGGATCGCTAAAGCGAAAAACCGCAGTCGGTTTCTGATTCAAGGTGATGCGGTGGCGGCTCACGCGGCGTCTCCCGAAATTGAGAACGCGGAAGCAACGACGACAGCGAAACCGCGTGGGTACCGAACGGGACCGCAGCCGGCTAAGTATCGCGACCGCAAGTCAGGTGCAACATGGAGCGGAAAAGGACGCGCACCGGCATGGCTTGCGAACGTCAGAGATCGCACCAAATTCCTGATTGAGGAGGAGGGTGCATCGCCTGTTGCTGAAGTCGCGACCAAAGCGGCGCGTAAAGCGTCTGCTGTAGGCAAGAAGGCGAATGCAGCAAAAAAGCCAACGCGGAAAGTTGCAGCGAAGAAAATCACCGCAAAAAAGGCCGCCGCCACAAAAAATGAGGTGAAGGAAGCAACGCCGAGACAATCCGTTGCTGCTAGCAAGAAGGTTGCTGCGAAGAAAACAGGGACTGTCGCTAAAAAGAGAGTTGCAAAGAAGGTGAGTGGTTCAGGCAGTGCTGCGAAGGCAGCAACGGTAGCTGACGATAACGGCAGTACCCAAGCAGCCATTGAAGCGCCCGTAGTGTAAAACGGGTGAGAGCGCGCGGGCGGCCTTTTGGCCGCTCGCTCCCGATGCGGAGCGCAACGGCGCGCGTGAAAAGCCTGTTGACCAAGCAGTGTCAATAGTTGCCGTTCTTGCAACTCCGAGATCGGACGAGAGCACCACATAATTTGTGGATGGGCGGAAACACACCACGTGCAACTGAAGGCTCGGGCTCTGCGATTTTTCTTTCTTTCTGCTCGGACAGCAAGCCTGTCCGCTTTCGGAGTGGCTGCTACGACTGGCGTGGCAACTGCGCATCTGGCATGACTTGCCCTATTGCGTAGCGAGCGCACGAAGCGATCCGGAATCGTCGATGAACCCGGCAAGCTCGCAGCTGATAGAGACGACTCGCGTACTTCTCAATGCAGCCAAATCTGCCGGCATGGCGGTGAAGGAAGTGACGACAGAGGATATCTTCGAACTTGTCACGACATTATCCTGGGGCGTTGATCGTTTCGGCGACGACGAGCAAGCTGCCCGCAGGCGAGTTGCCATTGCGACTGTGAGCATCTTTCGCGAGACGTGACGTTCCGAGCACGCTGAGCCAGGACTTACGCTTTTATTTGGCTTCCATCGAAGTGCCGATGGCAATGACCGGATTAATTCGCATTGGTGTTGATTTTCGAGTGCCCATGTCGAATAGATCACGGCATGAAAATAAAAGTTCTGGCGTTCGCGCGTCAGGGCCTAAGAATTCACCACGCCAATCCAACGATACGGCTTGCAGCGGATCGCTCCAATTATTGATGCGTTGCGGACCTGGCTTCGTCGGATTGGAAGCGTACCGTCCACGGGTCTTCAGCCAGCACGCTCGGGTCCGCGATGAGCGTGTCCTGCGTCGGTCCGAATAACGCATACGGCAAATAGCCATAGCCGTTATCGCCGAAAGTCGGTCCCCAGGAATTTTCGCTTTCTACCAGGCCGGTGGCGTCGTCGTAACCGATGGCCAGAACGAAGTGGTAGCCGTCGGCAAGATCGGAAGCAGGTTGATGGAAAGGGTTCATGTCATTTACAGGGCCGCCTGCATAACCGGTGGCTTTGCCAGCAGATCCAACAGAACCACCCCCGGAGCCCATAGCGCCGCCTGCGGAGTCCACAGCGCCACCTCCAGAGCCCACGGCGCGGCCCGCTGAGCCCACAGAACCGCCTGCCGAACCAGCGGATACGCTCGATGCACCGGTCCGGACGTCGCCGAGTGCTGCGGTCGGCACAGGGAACACGCCGGTTCGCCATGTCGGCGATAAAACCGCGTCGCTGCCATAGCCGACCGAGCGCGCCACAGGAAAGGCAACGGGCACAGGATAGCCGTCGGCGATCGACACTTTCATGGCTCGCAGCGTCGTTACCCTGTACACCTTCGCCAGCTTGCGCGTTACTGCATCGTCGAAGGCGCTCGCGGGCGGCTCGACCGCGAACTTCGCCGTGTCGTAGGGCCATAGACTTTCGACGCACACGCCGTAGTTCTCAAGCGCCTCGACGACCGCGTCGGCTTTGCATCCCGAATCGTCGCCGTTTTGTTCCTTCTCGATCAGTACGCGAGTCGCGTAATAGCAAAAGAGCGGCGACAGACATTCATCTTGTCCATCGCGCATGTGCAGGAACCGCAATGCGCTGGTGAACGCGAAGGCCGCGCATGACTGGATAGGATCCTGATCGAGGACGGGCGGGCACATCGAACGCAAGCTTGCCGAAGCCGGCGGTTCCCGCAATGTTTTGTTCGCAGTCGCTATCTTGAGTTCGGGCCGGGCGAGCGGCTTGAGCCGTCGCGCAGTTGAAGCGAGCTTCCGCACAACGCCATCCACATGAACGGCAGGCGTGACCGCCAATGCCGGAGCGTCTGCCCCCGCGTGCTCACCTCGTGTGTTGCTCCGACCCGCTTGCACTTGACCGGTTTCCACTTCGTTTTGCACGTGACTCCCTTTTTTGTGAGCGATTGCTTTCGATTCAACAACCGCAATCGTCTTATTTTGGGCGAGCGGGCGTTAAGCCAATCGTCGATCACAAGGGCGATTACCGCCTATTTCCGCATACTGCGGGCGGCGAAGTATGTTAGCGAGCGCGGCCGGGTGCAGGCCTGCATCTTTACCAAGCCGGTCATAAATGGCGAGGTTGAGGCAACGCCGGCGTGAACGAGCGTCGCGAGTCAATGGCCGACGTCGAAAGAACATTCGCGCTATCAGCGTGCCGTGACAGCCACGGGATTTGAAGGCGCAATCTCCAGGGCAATATTCTCGAACAATCGCGATGCCGCTGACACGTCCGGCGAATCGGCATTTTTCGTTGCCGTTACCGCGATCGAAATACCGTTTTTTTCAAGGTACGCCGATACACCTGAATAGCCGAAGAACGACGGGTTTTGCAACAGCCAGCCATTGACCACGACAATGCCCAACCCGTCGTACGCTTTGCCGCGCGACGTCACCGGATTCTGCGCGATCATTTCTGCTCGCGCGCGTGAAGAGATAAGCTCGCCACCGCCGATTGCCCGCGTGCTTCTGAGGATATCGGGGATCGTGGAAGACATGATTGCGCCGTGTGCGAGCGTCCAGGAGGGGTTCCAAGCGGTCGAATTCTGGTAACTGCCGAGTTCGTTTGAATACGCATTCAATACTGGCAAAGGCATAAACGCATCGTCGTTGCTGAAGGTCTGGTTCAGTTGTAATGGACGCAAAATTCGTTGGCTGATCAACGTGTCGAGCGGCAGTCCTGCGACTTTCGCGAGCACTTGACCAAAGAGCACAAAATTGGCGTGCGAATACGCGAAACAGGTCCCTGGATCGCAAACCGACGGTTTGGAGAACGCGTCAGCGAGCAATTCGCTTTCTTGCCATTGTCGATAGACGTTCTCTTCGATCGGAATCGTATTTACATATTCTGGAAACCCCGATGTCGATGCAATCAACATTCGTAGCGTGACCTTACTTGCGTCGCGTATATCGGGCAGATACTTCGACAGTGGATCGTCCAGACTTAATTTTCCTTCGTCCTCGAGTTGCAACGCAACCGTCGACAAGTAGGAAATCGCGACAGCGCCAATACGCCAGTGCATGTCGATGGTAGCTGGCACGTTCGGCGCCGATTCGCCCCACGCCTGCGTGAGCACGACTTGATCGCCCACGCTAACCCCAACGATTGCCGCCCGTAGATCGAGTTGTTGCATCGTGTCTTGTACGGCTCGACGGACCGAATCGGCAACTTGCGAGCTGCTTGTGCAGCCGGTTTCCAACTGAATTTGATCCACGCCACACGCTGCCGTGGAACTGCCGCCGCAACTGGTCAATACGCCGCACGCCAGCGCGACCGAGGCAGTCCATGCAAACCAATCAGATCTTTCGAGCAGCATGAGTAAATAATCCCCGGAGTTGCGCGGTACCTTCAAGATAAAGAATTACGTTCGACGAGGCAATGGTTCCGAGCGAAGATCCGTGAAAACAAAGTCACGGTATGGCAGATTCGTTGTCGACTTGAAGGAAGCAATCCAGTCCAACCTGATCATTCGACGGAATGCTTTGAATCCGGAATGCTTGCTCAAGAAGACTGGATCGGAAAATTCAGAATATGATCCGTGGTCTGTGAGACTTGGCTTTGTCAGTTCGTATAGTTACGATTTTACTTCGCCAACCGCATTCTAGAAGCGCGGGTGACATTGTTTTCTTCGTCTGAAGGTTCGACTAAAGCATTCGATTCACGGGCCGGTGCGAACAGATATTTGTTCTCGGGCGCCGTACACTACCGGGTATTCACTAACGGTCGCACTTGCAGGCCTCATGACCGCGCATTGTTATATGTTGCTGCGGCCCACTAAATCTTATCTTTGAGCGACCGCGCGCCAAACGACAAAAACTTGTATGCATTCCTACAAGTTTTGACTTATTATTTCAGGGAAGTAATCAATTAGAATAACGAAAATTGTCTAATTAATTCAGGATCGGCTCCGGTCTCTTGTCGTCAACCAGCGGCGGTCTTCAAAGCATTGCGTCACGGCCAATAAGGAAAACCAAGCAATGATGATCGTCCGCTCTGGTCTTGGGATGCATTTCGCGTCCAGAGGCTGTGTCTTTGCGTCTTCTCTGATCCTATCGATGTTGTTATCGGGTTGCGGCGGCGATGATTCATCGGACCCGGCGTTCGTGAGTGCAGCCAGGCCGCAAGTCGTCCAGCTAATGAGCGATATGCAGGCGCCGGGCGCCGTTGTCTATGTGCAGTCGCCCAAGGGTAATTGGCTGGAATCCTTCGGCGTTGCGGAGCGGGGCACTAGCGCCACGATTCCGACAAACGCAAATTTTCGAGTAGGCAGCGTGACCAAGACATGGACCGCCACGGTCATCCTGCAACTCGTTCAGGAAGGCAAGCTGAGCCTCGCGGACCCCGTCAGCAAGTACATCTCCAACGTGCCGAACGGTACAACGATCACGATCCAGCAATTGCTCGCGATGCGAAGCGGCCTCTACAACTACAGCCGCGACCTCGGGTTCAATCAGACGCTCGACTCGCAGCCGGAGACGCTGTGGACCACAGCTGAGCTCCTGACCATTGCATACAGCCACCCCGAGGTGTTCCCACCCGACACGTCTTTCGACTATTCGAATACGAACTACATCTTGCTGGGCGAGATCATCGAGCACATTACGGGCATGAGCGCCGCCGATGCAATCAAAACCCGGCTCTTCGCGCCGCTTGGCCTGACTGCAACGTATATGCCGCCGGAGGACAATACGGCGATCCCCGCGCCGTCCGCGCACGGTTATCTGTGGGGCACGAATGTGGAGACGGCGACTAGCTCGGCCCTGTCACCCGCACGCCAGGCAGCGGCAAAGGACGGATCATTGCAGCCGACGGACGTCACGAATGCCTCGGCGTCGTGGGGCTGGACGGCGGGATCGGGCATCTCGACGATCAAGGAGCTCGCGGCCGTCGTGCAACGGATGGTTGGTGGCGGCTACCTGAACCCGGACCTGCAGTCGAAGCGGCTTTCCACCTGCACGTCGCTTCGGGCAAGCAACCCGAACGCGCCGTCGTATTGCCTGGGCATCGTCAAATACGGGACGTACTACGGACACAACGGCCAGATCAGCGGCTTCAACACGTTCATGGTGTACGACCCGACGACCGCGACGACGATCGTCGTCTGGACCACGACTGCAGACTCGCCCGACGGCCGCCCGCCCGCCGACACGATCGGACAAATGGTGATCGCGGAGCTCGCCAAGCCGTAACGTGAAGCCGCTCCTCAACTGCTCTATATCAAATAAAAGCCAACTAAACCAGGAGACGGCGATGAAACCATTTATCGAAGCGAGCGGTAAACGATGGCCAATAGCGGTTGCGGCCGCGTTTCTGCTCGCGTCCTGCGGTGGCTCGGATCACAACAGCACGTCGGTCCCGGATGCGATCATGCAGGTGATGCAGAAGCCCGCGTACAAGGGCGCGACCTGGGCGATGCAGGTTGTCGATGTTGATACTGGCCACGTTATTTACGATCTCAACTCCGGCTCGCAGATGTTCATCGCTTCGGTCCGCAAGGTGTTTACCACGGGCAATGCGCTTAACATCCTCGGCGCGAAGCGCACGCATGTGACTCCCGTTTACAAGCAGGGCACCGTCGACGCAAACGGCACGCTCAACGGCAATCTGATCATGGTGGCGAGCGGCGACTTGACAATGGGCGGTCGCGCCAACCCGGATGGCACGGTTGCGCTCACCGCATTCGATCACAACGAAGCCGATGGTCTCGGCAATGCGCTCCTGAGCGCGCCCGACCCACTGGCGGGATTCAACGCCATCGCGGCTCAAGTGGCCGCTGCGGGCATCAAGAAGGTCAATGGTGACGTCGTGATCGACGATCGTCTTTTCGATGCGTTCCAATATCGCGATGAGGAAGGCTTCAACGTCACGCCAATGATGGTCAATGACGATGTCGTCGACATCTCGTTCAGCCCGAGCGCGCAAGGTGCGCTTCTTCCGTTCACCTATCGGCCCATGTCTGCAGCGTTCTCCGTGCAGTCGACGCTAACAACGGGCGCGGCGACATCAGATTTCTCCGTCGATCTTAACCCCGAACCGCCGGATGATGTACCCAAGTGCTTTGGTGCGGCGAATTGCGTGGGCGAAGTCAGCGGTACGGTGCCTGCGGGCGTGGCGCCTCCGCTGACCGGCGCGTACCCGCTGGTGCGCACGTTCCGTGTGAGCCAACCGTCTACGTATGCGCGTACGGTCTTTATCGAAGCGCTGACGCGTGCGGGCGTGACGGTGGCTGCCGCGCCGCTCAAGACCAACCCCGTGGCACTGCTGCCGGCGCAAGGCTCGTATTCGAGCACGCAGCAGGTGGCGGCGCTCACGTCCGCGCCATACGCGCAAGACCTTCGGTTCGTGAACAAAGTCAGCTATAACATTGGTGCTGACGTGACGCTGTTGCTTTATGGACTCGCCAAGAACGGTTCGCGATCGATGGCCACTGCGCTTGCGACAGAACAAAGCGAGCTTTCGTCCGCGTTCAAGATAACGCCGGACCAGTATCACTTCGAGGACGGCAGCGGCGGCGGCGACACCACGGCGACCGCTACGGCTGTCATTGCGATGCTACGCGGCATGCGCCTGATGCCCGACTATGCAACTTACGTCGACATGATGCCATCGCTCGGCGTCGATGGATCGCTTACGACGGTCACAGACTTTGAGTCTGACCAAACACTGGCCGGGGCGAAAGGCCGCGTGTACGCGAAGACGGGCACCTATGTCGGCCTTAGCACGAGCCAGCCGCAAATGCCGCTTCTCAAGGCACAAGCGCTTGCTGGTTACATCGATGCGAAGAGCGGCCGTCGGATCGCCTTCTTCCTGACAATGAACAATGCCGTGTTCGAAGGCTTTCCGACCGTCCTGAACGCCTTCCAGGATGAAGGCGAGATAGCGGCGCTGCTCTGGAAGCTGCAATGACGCCACAGCGTCATACATCTGGCCTATCTCGTCGTGGCAATGGCATTGATGGTATTCGTGCATCGTTTCCGGTTGTTCTTGCCGCGATCGCTTCCTGCATGCTTGTCGCGAGTTGCGGAAGCGACGGCGACAGCACGACTGACCCGATCGCGCAGGTCATGAACAAGCCGCGCTATACGAGCGCGAAATCGCAGTGGTCGTTGGTCATGATGGACGCAAGCACGGGCGAAGTGCTCCAGTCGCTGCAACCTGACAAGCTCGTGCTGACTGCATCGGTACGCAAGCTATATTCCGTGGCCACGGCGCTCAACGTCATCGGCGCGGATCACCGGTTTGTCACACCGGTGTATCGCAACGGTCCAGTTGATTCGTCCGGCAAGCTCACGGGCGATCTGATTCTCAAGGCGTCGGGAGATCTTACGTTTGGCGGACGGCAGAAGCCCGACGGTACCGTTGACTACACCGACTTCGATCACAACGATGCGCGTGGCTTCAGCGGTGCCATACTCACCCCTGAAGATCCGCTGACCGCCATGAATGAATTAGCGCGGCAGGTGAGGGCGTCGGGGATTACGTCGGTGACTGGCGAGGTGATCATCGATGATCGTCTGTTCGATACATTTCGTGTTCCTAACGGTCCCGTGCTGATTTCACCGATCCAGATCAACGAGAATGTGGTTGACATAACGCTCTCGCCGGGTGGATCTGCGGGCCAGGCTGGATTGCTCGACTGGCGGCCCCGCACTAGCGCGATGACGATGCAGGGCGAATCGCAGACGGCTGCGGCGAACACCGATGCCGACATACTCGTCTCCGGGAACGATCTGAATGAGGCGCCGATTTCCTGCGCCGCCACACCGGGTTGTAAGGGCACGCTATCGAGCAGAGAAAGTCTTTCCGCCCCCGCCACAATTCCGCACGGCTACGTGGCGCCGTTCGTTGGCAACGGCCTTTATGTAAGTATCCTGCGGGTGGAAGATCCGCCGTCGTTTGCGCGCACGGCTTTCATCGATGCGTTGACGAGGGCGGGAGTATCGGTATCGGCGCCTGTGGTTGAGCCGAATCCGTCAGCCGCGTTACCGCCGACGCAGGACTATCCAGCAACGGCACAAGTCGCGAGCTTTACGTCGCTGCCCTATTCCGAATTCGCCAAGCTCGTGTTGAAGGTGAGCCTGAATACGGGCGCGAACCTGAGCCTAATGTATCAGGGACTAGCGCAAAACGTGCGTACCGTCGGCGACGCGCTCGGTACCGAGCGCAAGTTCCTGACCGGCACGCTCGGGCTCGACGGTGCCGGCTTCAACTTCCCGACCAATGGCAGCGGCACGCCCGACAGTCAGGCAACCGCCCGGACGACCGCAACGCTTCTGACCAATATGAGCCGTCTGCCCGTCTATCCTGTGTATCACGATGCGCTCGCGATACTCGGCGTTGACGGATCGCTCGCGGCAACCGGCAAGGACGTAGTCGGCAAGGACCACATCTTCGTGAAGAGCGGCGCGACTGTGGAAGGCGGGGAAATGGTCGCGATAAACATGGCAGGTTATATCGACTCAAAGAGTGGCCGGCAGCTTGCGTACGCGCTGTTCGTGAACCACGCCGGTCCCATCACCGCGCTTACCGATTCGTTGGAGGTTTTCAACGACGAGGCAACAATCCTCGGCATCCTGTATGCAAAATACTAAGGTGAGAGGAAGCTTCATTGCCGTATCGTCTTGATGATCCGGTCAACCTTCCGTTTGACATTTTTGGCACTCAGATCGATTGATGAGTACGGTGTTCCTAAGCAAGCCGCTGGGAAGTCACTCGTCGATACGCACGATAGCGTCGTCTACCCCTATGCGGCCTCGTGTGAGTTTCTTCGCCGTTATTGTTCAGCCATTGGCGACCGTTTTCGTCGAGGCCGGAAATTAGTGTGGTCTCGGGTGTCCAGAGCTCTGGCGAGACGGACAAGCCGCGCTCCACCAAATAGCGCTCCAGTGCCCACCAGCCAGACGTGGGGAGCATTGAATATGTCACTACCTGCGGTCCGCTGAATCATGGCTTACGATTAAACAATGACATCGTTAAAATCATTCAAACGAAATAAGAACGTGATTCACCTGCCTTTGCTTTCATAAAGCACGAGGACCGGTCGAGGCCCGCACGACTAGCTTCGGCTGAGGCGCGATTACCATAGATGGCGGTGCGCCGGGCGTGTCGATCAGATTGATGAGACTCTGGACCGACAACTCCGCGACTGCCTCCGCGTTAATTGCGATCGTCGTTAACGCTGGATGGACTTGATGACACAGTTGGATGTCTGTTATGCCAATCACCGAAACGTCGTCAGGTACGTGCAACCCCTGTGACAAGAGCGCCTGAACTGCGCCAATTGCGAGTAAATCATTGGTTGCGAACAGGGCGGTCAGGTGTGGCATGTCGGCCATAAGTTGCATGCATGCAGCGTAGCCTGAGTCAATCGAGTCGCGTATGGTAAGCGTCGCGCGCACGTCGACAGACAACCCGACTTCGTGCAGCACCGCTCTGAATCCGCTTGAACGTGCATCCTGCAGACCGCCTGAGCCGTCGCCAACGAGCATGCCAATGGCGCTGTGCCCAAGCTCAAGCAGATGACGCGCCGCGAGCGCTCCCGCATGCGCAAAATCTACAGCGACGCAGGGCAAAGCGGGCGGATCCTCGGGATGCTCCCACATCGAAAGCAGGATCGGGGCACGGTGCATAGCTGAGACACATAGCTCGTTGATAGCAATGTCAGTGTTCATGACTAATACACCGTCAGCGAGTGTGCCTGCGATCTGGTTAAGATAGGCGCGCCCGATATCAGCGTTATCGTCCGTGTTGCAGACCATCAAAAATCGGCCCGCGCGGCGCGCTTCGCGCTCGGCTGCAAGCACAAACTCAGGATAAAACGGGTTCGATAGGTTGGAGAGCATCAATGCGAGCATCGACGAGCGTCCCTCTGCTAGGGCTCGCGCATTAAGGTTTGGCCTGTAACCAAGTTCATTTATTGCGTTGAGTACACGCTCCACAGTTTCAGGGCGCACCTTGTCGCGGTTGCGAAGGACATTAGAAACTGTCGCTGCAGTTACCTTTGCTAATGCAGCGACTTCTACGAGCGTTACCATTCGGTTCCCACATTTAGGGATTGCTATTCAAATGTTGCGCTACTGGTAGCGCGTTGCTAACTTTCTACGAAACACAACGGAGACAAAAACCATGACTTGCTTTCTAAACCTCGAATTTAAGCGCTTAAACCTGCTGTCCGCAACCCAAATTTTTCCGCGTAGGTAATTTAAGCGCTTAAATTCGGGGTGACGTGGCATCGATTTCTCTTAAAGACGTTCAAAAATCTTATGGAACGAACTCACCGGTGATCAGGCGGCTTAACCTCGACATCGGTCAGCATGAGTTCTGTGTTTTCCTGGGCCCGTCGGGCTGCGGAAAGTCGACACTGTTGCGCATGATTGCGGGGCTCGAGGAATTGAGCGAAGGCGAACTGCTCATCGACGGTCGGCGAATGAATGAAGTTCCTGCCGCCGAGCGTGGGATCGCGATGGTGTTTCAAAGCTACGCGTTGTTCCCACACATGACAGTGTTCGAAAACATGGCGTTCGGGCTACGGATAGCAAAACAACCGAAGCACTTGATCGAACGCCGTGTACGAGAAGCCGCTCGCGTTCTTCAACTTGAGGCGCTCCTTGACCGACATCCGAAAGCGCTCTCAGGCGGTCAGCGTCAGCGCGTAGCTATCGGCCGGGCAATCGTGCGCGAACCCGGCGCGTTTCTCTTTGACGAACCATTGTCAAATCTGGATGCGGCATTGCGAGGCCAGACGCGGGTAGAAATTGCACGACTTCACCAGCAGTTCGCTAATGCAAGCGTGGTGTACGTGACCCATGACCAGATTGAAGCCATGACGCTCGCTGACAAGATTGTCCTGCTGCACGCGGGCGCTGACGCCGAGCGGTTTGGCAGCATTGCGCAGTGTGGCGCGCCACTTGATCTGTACCACCATCCGCGCTCAAAGTTTGTTGCGGGGTTCATTGGCTCACCGCGCATGAACTTTATTGACGCCGTGGTGGACGCTATCGAGCCGGGCAGCGTAAGCGTGAAGCTCGCGCAAGGCGACGGCCGCCTTGTCGCGCATGTAAATGGCGAGCACCTGCGCCGCGGACAGGCTGTCACGCTCGGCGTGCGGCCCGAGCACCTGCGCCTTGAGGGAGATGACCCGTTTATCAACACTACCGCTGCGCTGACTGAGCGTCTCGGCGAACACAGCTACATTCACGCCGAGCATGCGAACGGCCTTTTAATTACAAAGGCACCAGGAGATACATCTGTGCGTGCGGGCGAGCGCATGGCCATTCACGTGCCGCCACAAGCATGCCATTTGTTTGACGCCGACGGTGTGGCGCTCGCGCGCGCGTTGCGCACCCCAGCTCTCATTGCAGCCTAAACGCAAACCAAGTTGTCAGCTATCCGCCATAGAGCGGGTTCACCTGCCGCGTGCATTCGCAACCGGCAAACAAAGTAGTCCAGGAGACAAAAAGATGATTGCAGACCGGATCGCAGCCCGTTTTCGTCGCTTTGCCGTTGCGTCGGCCGCAGCGACTGTCCTCGCAGGCCTTGCGCCCATAGCGTCGGTCGACGCTGCGACACTGACAGTTAACGTATCGGCACGGGGAAATCAGCGCTCGACATGGCAGGACGCTTTCGACAAATTCAAGAAAGCCAATCCCGATGTTGATCTTAAAGTGACCTACATCGCCGAGGAAGCATACAAGGTGCAGATGGGCGGTTGGCTCGCTACCGATCCCCCGGACGTGGTTTCATGGCACGACGGCGAACGCATGGCGTATTACGCACAACGTGGCCTGCTCGAAGATCTGACTCCGGACTGGAATAAAGGCGGGTGGTCCGAGCAGTACAAATCAGTCAAAGAGGCATCGACATACAAAGGTAAGCAATACGCAGCTCCCCTTGGTTACGATGCTTACGGGTTCTTCTATCGAAAGGACTTGTTCGAGAAGGCAGGCGTCAAAAGCGAGCCGAAAACCTGGGACGAGTTTCTCGATGCTTGCAAGAAGCTAAAAGCGAGCGGTGTAGCACCGATCGCCGTCGCCGCGCGCGACAGTTGGACCCTCGCCGCATGGTTTGACTACCTCGACCTACGCATCAACGGCAATGCGTTTCACCAGCAACTCATGGCGGGGGAGATCCCGTACACAGACGCGCGCGTGAAAAAAGTCTACACCGTCTGGAAGACGCTCATTGAGGACCACTACTTCATCGATAATGCGCTCGCCTTCGACCTGGACGCCATCGCGCCCTTCCTCGCCAATGGCAAGGCGTCCATGATGTTGATGGGCACCTTCTTCTCGGCGAGTGTTCCGGCTTCGGTCAAGTCGCAGACTGGATTCTTCCGCTTCCCCGTGATTGACACGAAAGTACCGATGGCGGAAGACGGTCCGGTCAACGTCTTATTGATTCCCGCTAAAGCCAAAAATAAGGCCGACGCACACAAGCTTTTAGCATTCATGGAGCAGCCCGAGATTAACGCCGGCCTCGCTCAGGGATGGGGGCAGTTACCGTCGAACAGTAAAGCGGCGGCGCCAGACGATGCGATCTCCCGCGTGGGCTTCCAAATCTTATCAAGCACGCTGGGTGGCATCGCACAATTTTATGACCGCGACATGACGAAAGAGATGGCTGACGAGGGCATGAAGGCGATGCAGCAGTTCTACAGCGATCCGTCGCAACTTGACAGCGTGCTCGGCCGGCTTGAACAGACCCGCAAGCGCATTTACAAGAAGTAGCTCTAAGCGCCGCGGGTGTCGTGACGATACTCGCGTTCGTTTTTATCTCCAGCGAGGCAAATCTATGTCTGCACCCATAGCCGCCCGGCTGCCGGCGCAACAGCGCCCCCGCACGTCCAGTACGCGGCGACGCCAGCACCGTGCCGCGTTCTTATTCTTGTTGCCTGGCTGCGTGTTGTTTAGCTTGTGCGTGATCTATCCGATTGTGAGCAGCATTTCGCTCAGTTTTTATAACTGGGACGGCATGACGCCGAAGAGTTTCGTCGGTTTCGACAACTACATTGAGCTGTTTCATTCAGACACGTTTTACACGGCGCTCAAAAACAACCTCATCTGGCTTGCGTTCTTTTTGCTCGCACCCCCGCTCGGGCTGATGTTCGCGCTGTACTTGAATCAACAGATGCGTGGGATGCGCCTCGTGAAATCGCTGTTCTTCGCGCCCTTTGTGCTTTCGGGCGTGGTGGTCGGGCTGGTGTTCAGTTGGTTTTACGATCCCGCCTTCGGGCTGTTGCGCTTGTTCGTAGGGCATGGAATTCCAGTGCTTGGCGACCCTCACACAGTCACCTTTGGCATCATCTTCGCCGCGCTTTGGCCGCAGACACCTTTTTGCATGGTGCTGTATTTGACGGGCCTTACGTCGATCAATCCTGAAGTCGTGGAGGCGGCCCGGATGGAGGGCGCGCGAGGATTGCGCCTCCTCTGGCACGTGATTTTGCCGCAGCTGCGCCCGGCTACATTCATGGCTGTGGTGTTGACCGTGATCGGTGCGCTGCGCAGTTTCGACCTGATTGCCGTGATGAGTGGCGGCGGTCCATTCGACAGTTCCACCGTACTTGCTTATTACATGTATGACCAAGCTATCAAGTACTACCGAGAAGGCTTTTCAGCCGCAATCGCTGTCGTGCTGTTCGCCATCATGCTTGTCTACATCGTGTTCCACCTACGCCGCATGCTGCGCGAAGAACGTTGATTAATGGAGTTACCCTATGTATCCACTTCCCGTCGAACGTTGGAAACCGATCAACCGCACGCTCTACAAGGTGTCGCTTCCGATCGCGCTCGTGATTTGGCTGCTGCCCATGCTTGCCGTGCTGGTGACGTCTATCCGTTCGAGCGAAGAGTTAACCCAGGGCGACTACTGGGGTTGGCCCAAGCACTTTGCACTATTCGAAAATTACGGGACAGCCCTGGCGCAGACCCCAATGCTGCATTACTTCGCAAATAGCGTGTTGATCACCGTGCCGTCGGTGATCGGCGCGATAGTGCTGGCCTCTATGGCAGGTTTTGCGCTTGCAACGTACCGCTTTCCTGGCAACACCGCGGTGCTATTCGCGTTCGTTGCTGGGAACTTTGTTCCTATTCAGATCCTGATGATCCCGGTGCGCGACATGGCGCTGAAAGCAGGCCTCTTCAACACGGTATGGGCCCTTGTAATTTTCCATGTCTCGTTCCAGACGGGCTTTTGCACGCTCTTCCTGCGTAACTTCATTAAGCAGTTGCCATTCGAGTTGATCGAGGCGGCACGTGTAGAAGGTGCGAGCGAGTGGACGGTGTACGCGCGCATTGTGCTGCCTTTGATCCGGCCCGCACTTGCTGCGCTTGGCATCCTGGTGTTCACATTCGTGTGGAACGACTACTTTTGGGCGTTGTGTCTCACGCAAGGTGATGAGGCCGCGCCGATTACGGTCGGGGTGGTCGCGCTCAAGGGTCAGTGGACTACAGCATGGAATCTTGTCGCCGCGGGCTCCGTGCTCGCTGCGCTGCCTTCGGTACTGATGTTCTTTGCAATGCAAAAGCACTTTGTTGCCGGGCTGACATTCGGTGCGAGCAAGGGTTAGAGGCCAGTTTTTTCAATTACCTGTGAGACTTTTTATGCAACTCGGAGTGTGCTACTACCCGGAACAATGGCCCCGCTCAATGTGGGCCGACGATGCAAAACGGATGGCCGAAATCGGCATCACTCATGTTCGGATCGCAGAATTCGCATGGAGCCGGATGGAGCCGAAACTAGGTGAGTACATATGGGCCTGGCTTGATGAAGCCGTCGAGACGCTTGCCGCAGCCGGCCTTAAAATTGTGCTCGGCACACCAACCGCATCACCGCCAAAATGGTTGATCGACGCGTATCCGGACGTCCTGCCGGTTCGTGCCGATGGTACAACCTGGAACTTCGGCTCGCGCCGTCATTACGACATCACAAGTGCAAGTTACCGGCGTGAATGCTTGCGCATTGTCACGGAGATGGCAGGACGTTATGGCAAGCATCCAGCAGTCGTCGCTTGGCAAACGGATAACGAACTCGGCTGTCACGAGACGGTGCCGAGCTATTCACGACAGGCGCTCACGCGCTTTCAGGCGTGGCTAGAACAACGCTATGTGCGCATTGAGAAATTGAACGAGGATTGGGGTAACGTGTTTTGGAGCATGGAATACCCGAGCTTCGGCGCGATCGGCTTACCAACCCTCACGCCGACTGATGCCAATCCTATTCACCTGCTCGATTTTCGCCGCTTTATGTCGGCCGAGGTAGCGAGCTTTCACCGGGAGCAGGTCGATGTGTTGCGGCGGCTCGCACCGACAGCGGATGTGCTGCACAATTTCATGGGTTTTTTTACTACGTTCGATCACTACGAGTTCGTCAAAGACAAAGCGATCGACGTGGCCGCCTGGGACAGCTACCCGATTGCGCGCACCGAATCAATCGGCTTGCCTGAAGAGCAGAAGGCGCTTTACGCTCGCACCTCACACCCCGATGTCTCGGCTTTTGACCATGATCGTTACCGCTCGATTGGCGGTGGACGATTCTGGATCATGGAGCAGCAGGCGGGACCGGTGAATTGGGCGCCGTGGAACCCTGTACCCGCGAAAGGCATGGTGCGGTTGTGGGCCCTTGAGGCGTTCGCTCATGGCGCGGAACTCGTGTCGTATTTCCGATGGCGGCAATGCCCCTATGCGCAGGAGCAGATGCATTCGGGCCTTAATTTGCCGAACAACGAGCTTTCCCCGGGCGGATTGGAAGTCCAGGAGGTGGCGCGCGAGATCGCGGCGTCTAGCGTACTGTCGCGCCTTGCTGCAACGACACCCGCGGACGTCGCATTGATCTTTGATTACGAAACGCAGTGGATATTTGAGATACAACGTCACGGCAAAACTTTCGACTATCAAATGTTGGCCTTCGACTACTACGAGGCACTGCGCGAAATGGGACTCGACGTCGACATCGTTTCGGCACAGGCAGACCTCTCGGCGTACCGCATGGTGGTCGTGCCGAGCATTGCCGTTATCGACGATGCGCTCATCGAGCAGATTGAACGCAGCTCCGCACAATGGGTGTTCGGTCCACGCAGCGGCTCGAAGACGCCGCAGTTCGCTATTCCTGCCAGTCTGGCGCCTGGTGTCTTGCAGCGCGTGCTACCCATGCAGGTACTTGAAGTTGAGTCGCTACGTGCGAGTCTCGCGCCTACAACGTCGATTGGCGCGACGAATGGCACTGCGGTGCATTGGCGCGAACATGTGAGGGCCAATTCGGACAGCGTAGTGGAAACACGTTTTGGTGACGAGTGGCCGGCAGTCATTGCGAAAGGACGGGTTCGCTACGTGGCCGGTTGGCTCTCCCACGCGCTGCATCGCGCCTTGCTGGAACAGGTGGCGAATACGGCGGGGCTACATGTCACCGTGCTGCCCGAGGGCGTGCGCATCCGTCGACGTGGACCCCTTACTTTTGCGTTCAATTTTGGCGCGAATACGGTGTTATCGCCAGCGCCGGAGGGAGCGCACTTCGTGCTCGGCACAAATCGCCTCGGCACCGGAGACGTGTGCGTTTGGGAAAGCGGGTCCGCAACGTGACTGCAAGCCGAGCACGACCTTCCCTGTGTGCGCCTGTTGATGCTTACTCGCTGCCGACGTCCTCCGACGTGCAAACGCTTTTTACGATAGACGTGAGTGCGCCAATCGATCCACCGCGCGCCGGGCTGCTTCGGCTGGGAACGAACCGGGCGCCGGGTGGTGCAACGATCGATATCAACAATCGGTACATTCTTCGTGACGGCAAGCCGTGGCTCCCCGTGATGGGCGAGTTTCACTATTCGCGGGTGCCCGAACATTTATGGGATGGCGCACTGGCGAAAATGAAGGCCGCAGGCATCGACATTGTCGCAAGCTATGTCGTCTGGAACCATCACGAGTCTGAGCCGGGCCGCTTCGACTGGCGCGGGCGACGTGATTTGCGGCGCTTTGTAGCGGCATGCGCGCGGCATGCCTTGCTGATGTTTGCACGCATTGGGCCATGGGCGCATGGAGAAGTGCGTTTTGGCGGGATACCGGGATGGGTTGTTGACCAAACGCCCACCCGATCAAACGACTCGCTCTATCTTGGGTTGGTTGAGCGTTTTTACCAGCAGATTGCGGAGCAGTTGCACGGTGAACTGTGGAAGGACGGCGGACCGGTAATCGGCGTACAGATCGAGAACGAGTACAACTTGACTGGCCCGGGGCAAGGTTCCGCACACATTGCCAAGCTAAAAAGCCTCGCGCTTGCTGCTGGACTCGATACACCGCTCTATACCGTAACGGGTTGGGACCAGGCGGTATTTCCACACGGCGAGGTGACTCCCGTCTTCGGCGGGTATCCCGATGTTCCCTGGGGCATTTCGCCAACTATGTCGGCTCCCAATGAGGTTTATGCTTTCCGATTCACGAGCCGCGTGGGCGGGGACCTGGGCGCGCAGACGCAAGGTGCAGGCGAAGGCGACGCCGACAAAGTCGTCAACGACACGCCGTTCCTTGGCGCTGAATACGGGGGAGGCGTGCCGACGATGTACCGGCGGCGCCCGGTTATCGATGCGGACGACATCGCTGCGATGCTGCCAGTTCAACTTGGGTCGGGGGTGAATCTCTACGGCTATTACATGTTTCACGGTGGTCGCAACCCGCCGGGTGAGCGTGAAGGCCAAGAGTCCACTGCAACTGGCGGATGGAACGATCTGCCAATCATTAACTATGACTTTCAGGCGCCATACGGCGCAAATGGCGAAGCACATCCGGTGCTCGGCAAGTTGCGTCCGATGCATGCGTTTTTGCATGAATGGGGCGAAATGCTCGCAACCTACGCAGTTCAAGCGCCCACTAAGCAGCCAAAAGGGGCCAATGACCTTGAGACACTACGGTTCTCGGCGCGCTCCGATGGCAAGCGCGGGTTCCTTTTTGTGAACAATCACGTGCGGCAGTACGCGATGCCGACTCAACAGGGCGTGCGCTTCTCGGTACGGCTGAAAAACCGCACAGTGTTATTACCGAGTTGCCGCGTCGACGTCAGATCGGGTGTCTACTTTGTATGGCCTGTCGCATTTCAGATGATCGACGCAGAGCTACGCTATGCGACCGCGCAGCCCATGACTCGCCTTGCCACACCGGAGGGCGATATTTTTGTGTTTAGGGCGGTCGAGGGAATTCCGGCTGAATTCGCTTTCGAGCCTGAGACGTTGCGCGAGTTGTTACCGGATTCGGAGTTGCGGCTTTTTGATGGCGCTCTAGTCGTGACCCTGATACCGGGTGCTCGCATCAAGGTCATCACGGCGCACGGTCACACCCTTACGTTGCTTCTTCTTTCAGCGCACGATGCCGAGCGCACATCTGTATTGCCTTTTCAAGGCATGCGGCGGCTCGTGCGAACAAACGCCGAAGCGTTCGTGTTGAACAATCAGATCGTGCTTCGCACGACGAATACGGCGCTGCAAGTCGACTTTTATCCGCCGCTACAGGTCATACCACCCGCAACGCTTCCGCTTACGCGTGAGGCAACTGGCGACGGGTTCGATAGTTACGCAGCGCAATTCAACTTGAGGTCGTTTGATGTTCAAACGATTGGGCTCCGGCAGGCGCAGAACGTGCCGCCAATAAAGAAGGGTGGCCCAGCGAACGCGAGTGTTGAACCTGCGCCCGAAGCTTTCGGCAGATCGGCGGCATGGCAGATCAATCTGCCCCGGAACGCGCTTGATGGCTTGAGCAACGTTTATTTGTCGATCCAGTATCGAGGTGACGTTGGACGCCTGTTCGCAGGCACTACGCTCATTGACGACCATTTCTTTAACGGATTGCCGTGGCGGATTTCGCTTTCAGATATTCCGAATGACGCGTTGTCCGTACCGCTCATGGTGACGATCCTGCCGCTGCGCACAGACGCGCCGATCTATCTCGACGCGCGTTACGATCCTCGTCCCGAGGCAAAACGTGAAGGAGCCTTACAAACGGTGGCACTTGACGACGTATGCCTTGAGCCGGAATACGAACTCCTTATCGGCTCACCTATATAGCGCTTGTCTTGCACTACCTGAGATGTTATGACCGGCAGGCGAACTCAGGAAGGGTGCCACGGCTGCAATGTCATCGACGGTCGCCGTGCGTCGCAGGGAAATCTCGCTTAGATATTCGTCTATCGTGCCATAAGTAGTACTTCGGTCGATTCGGCGCGAGTCGCAATTGTCGAACGAAGAAAAAGTTGACGAGTTATAAACGATGTATTGTCCCGGAAAGAATCGCGTTGACCGTGACCGTGTTCACCTATCCTGCCCTGGTCGTTGACCGCTTTGCAGCGGGTATTCTTCTTGCGACAATCAGGAAAACCTAACGAACGGAGGATGTTATGGCCACTAGCACACGCGACGCAGACCCGGGGCGACCGCCGACGGAAGTGTCCAAACCTGTCGGTGACGCCATTCCAAGTCCTGTGGAGCCCGGCCTAGATCAACCTCTGCCGCCAAAAGAGCGTGACGAAAATCCGAAGGGCGAGTTGGGGCCAATTCTTGGCGCTCCTCGTCAACCTGATTGAGACCTAAACCGATCCAGCGCATCAGCAGTAAGTCATTCGTCTCGCTAGCGCGGCCAACACGTTTAGTATGCGGCATGTCTAAAAGCACACTGCGTTCATTCAAAAGGAGACCATCCGCTATTTCGGGTTCGGGCGAACCAACGGCGAGGCGCTTTCGCCGGCCAAAAATTGACGCAACTGTTTTTCAGCTTCCACCACCCGGTGCATCGGCGCCTCACTCAATTGCTGGTCGTGCAGCGCAAGCACGCGTTCGATCACAGGCGCGTCTTGCTCGTGGATTGTCCACTTGGCACTTTTTTCAGCAATTGCTAGTGCATTTTCGAACGCCGCTTCTGCGTGCTCATAGCACTCAAACGGCACCTCACCGAACCCCATGCGTTGAAGGTAGTAGGCCATATAGACCGAACGGACCAACTCGTTGATTTGGTGCCGATTCGCGCGCTCACCACGACAGGCAGCTAGCGCAAGATGATGAGCGAGCGACAACTCCCGTGCTGATTGCGCCGACATCGGCAAAAGCGCGGACTTGCTCAGTGGCTTACGAATAACACTCGGGCGGGTGGATTTACGTTTTGTTCCGGCCATATGTGGATTGACAAGGTTTGGGAGAGATGCGGCAGCTTCAACCGACATGCAAATCATGGAATTTCGTCGAATTGCGGAACAGCGATCGGAGCTGCGTGACTGCGGTAGCGATTGACTAAACTTCCTACCGTCGTGGTCATGAGTGTCGGACGCTGGTCGCCGACATGCAGGCGCGGCTGGTCGTGAGCGGGCCAATATATTCCGGCCTGTCGTTCGTTATGATTACTCGTCCATTAGCTTAGGAACAGCGTCACGGTGCTGGCGTCGGCCAGTCAGAACCATCTCGGAGAGCCTTGGCACGACTGCCATGTGGTCGCGCCCCGACGCCAAGATAACGGCCGCAGCGGCATACTGGCGTATCGTGTTGGCGTCCATGGATGCTTGCAGTAGATAGAACGACCAAGAGTAGCATGTACGGATACACATCGCTCTAACACCTGTCGAGCTGATCACGCAGGACAGCACCCGCTAGTCTCTTACATCTCTGAAGGCTGATTACCGTTGGTAAACGAGAGTTTTAATGAACGTGAAGCCGAGGCGCTTAAAAGGATGGCGGAAGCTGCACGTGAGGTACAGGCAGCATCTGCTGCCATAGAAGCGCATCTCGCTAAACCGGGTGAACGACAAGCCTCTGCGCTTGAGCTTGCCCGGTTGACCGCCCCTGTTCAGGAGCTTGAAGATGCGCGGAGAACTTTAGCGGTTGTCATCGACGCAGCAAACGCGGCGCGACGTTAAAGCGAAGCTCAGCATTGCCGAGCGATACGACCGTCGGGATCGCGATCTTGAGCCGGAGAGCGAGACAAAGGTCGCTTTGAGGCGCAGGTTACGTTCCCGTCAGCTAACAGCACAAGCGCGACTAAAGCGTGCGGCGTTGACCTTGCTTCACCTCTGCGATGGCCTCTCTCAAAGCTTCGATACCCGCTTCCGTAAATGCGGTTACCGTGTTCGATTCCGCGCGATCTGGATCGAGTCTATCGACGATCTGTAGACGCCCGTCTTCCGGTTCCAGATTCATGAGCGTGATTTCTTCCAACCAGGCCTCCGGTTCGCCCAGCATCACGGCAACGCACGCAATCGTATAGATATATGCTGGAGCAGCCACTACGTTTTCCTCCTAAGCCGGGTGGCTCTAGGTTGCTAGGCGCTGCCGACGTCCGAGAAGCTTGCCAAGTCAGTCGACAGCGGATTGAAACGATTTGGAAGCTCGCTGTCTTGGTTCGCACCGCTTGGCGATCCGTTGCCAACCGTTATGAGCGCGAGCGGCGTCAAAAAGGACATCGAGGTATTCGTCATGGTTCACTCGGTCGTCGCTCGGCAACCCCCTATCGGCATGCTGCAAAATCAACGCCTTTCGATCACCACGACAATCGGCGGCCGAACTGATCCGGCTCCATGCCTCGCAGGCGTATGCAAACGTCTCCCGCATACGATAGTCAATGTCGAGGATGTAGTCGGTGCGAGCGCTTGCGGCCAGCCCACAAGCCACGCGTCTGGAGTTGTGAAAGACGTGCGCAGCCTCGTGGACGACGAAATCGGCAAATGGGTCGGTCTCGTCAAAGTAATCCATCGACACGTAGCACCTCGTTTCTTGGCTCAAGCCGACTATATTGCAGGGCTGTCCAGATAGCGTCGGGGCCTTAACGCTCTCCAAAAATATGTTGGCCACATCCCAAGCTGTAGAAAGCCACCGTTCAGCCATTAAGATTTTTTCCAGGTTAGCTCGGGTGACAAATACAACGTTATCTGAAAGCAGGCGAATGACGGTCGCGCGTTCACTCGGGTTGAAGAGACCATCCACCATAGGCTTGAGTTTTTCACTGTTCCATACGTAGAGGTCAACTGGGAGACGCGAGACAGACTCGAAGCCTCTCGAGCGCCGCATCGTCTCTGTTACAAGTGCACTTCGAAGACGCTGCGACGCACGTGTCGCTATATCAGCCAGGTTAGAACCCGGCCATCCTACGAAAAAACCGTCGTATTCGCCTGTCCGCAAATATCGTTCAACCTCGCTGTCTGTCCACTGAGGCGTGCCGATCTGCTCTAACTCTGCTGTTTTCGCTTCCAACATACCGTTTTGCCTCCCTGAATCGAGCATGCGATGTGTGGGTCCGTGCGTCGAAGCTTACCTCGTTGGCGAAAGCATGCTTTCCGGATTGATTCTCCGAAAACGCGGATCATCTGGCCGACGCGTGCCAACGCCTTAGACCGCAGGTGAACTTTAGATTTGGCACGATTCGGAGAAGAGGTGAGAGCTGACCACAACTGAGTGACTTACCTAACCAGAGTCGACGTATGTTCCGACATAACGCCCCTAATTGATGCTTCGGATTGGACCTTGTCCTTGAAGAATGAGCCTTTGCGAACTTGCGGGAACAATGCGTTAATCCTGAATCACTCAAAAAGGGATGCACCTAGCGCCACAAGATTTCGCCACTTCACCGCGGTGATCCGCGTCGTCCCGTCCCCGTGCACGGATCTGATCATGACCCGATTGCCCCTGGCACCACCCAATACCTCAGCCACACGGTCGTCATAACGAACCAGCGCCCCTCGAGCGGGCTGGCGTTTCAAATAATAGGTGCGTGGTCGCATGAGCCCCGTGCTGTAATCTCGTTCAGAACGGTATGATTTTGCATCGGAGGGCCATTCGTCAAGCACCATTTTCGGAGCAGGGGCATGCGCAGGTTTTACGTACGACGTTCAGCCATTCACGGGCGCGGGGTATTCGCGTCGGCGGTCATGGCGCGTGGCGACTATTTGCTCGAATACAAGGGCGAGGTACTGTCTGAACGCGAAGCAAATCGACGGTTTGCCCGATCAGAAGCGGAGGCGGGGCACACTTTCTTTTTCGGGATCGGCGATGGCCGCGTGATCGATGGTGCTGTTGCGGGCAACTCCGCGCGCTGGATTAATCACAGCTGCGCACCGAACTGCGAGGCCGAGCAGGACAACGATCGCGTATATATCCGTGCGATCAAAAAGATCAAAGTCGGCGACGAAATTTTCATCGATTATCGTCTGGATGCTGGAAGCCGACCCAGCAAAGCGCTGAAAGCGACCTACGCATGCCGATGCGGTGTTAAGAGGTGCCGTTCCACAATGCTGTATGTAAAGTGAATGGAGTTCGATGATCCACCGCAGTGCGGCAAAGTTCGGCAATCACCCATTCGCCGATCGGAACAATCAGGCCGGACTCCTCGGCAAGCGGGATGAATTCCGCCGGAGAGATCGGGCCGAGCGCTGGATCGAACCATCGAATCAGGGCTTCCACCGCCGCTACGTGACCTGTCAGGACGTTGACCTGAGGCTCGAAATACAGACAGAATTCGTGATCGCGAACGGCGCGTCGCAGATTTTGCGCTACTGACAGACGCTCTTCCGCGCGGGAACCTGTCGCATAGTCATAATGCCGGACCGTGTTGCGGCCGAGTGCTTGGCGCGTCGCTGAGCACGCGGAATTCTTGACCCGTTATCTGCGCTCAAAAAATGAATGCGGGGGACTCCTCTTCATGAGGCTGATTTCCATTACGCCGTCTCGCGTTAGCGGCTTTCGATAGGTTCGACCGTTACCCTTTGTCGGGCGCCGCCAGAAGCCGCTAGATTGGCGGTAGCCGCTTCGCCGGTTCGAAATTTTCCCCGGTTCGGGCGCAAAGCGGTCTTTCGACATACGCGCAGAGACGGTCGGCAATCGATGCCGCGCACATCGCCGAAATTGCTACGACCATGTCCACACCAACGCTACGCCTGATCAACCGTCAGGTACGAAACGACGTCGACTGGCTGCAAGCCGTCCTGGAGTAGGTGACACGACAGGACCCGAGGACGAGACACTCGATGCGATCAAACACCATAGCGAGATCCGCGATGCGGTCGCCCATGTTGCGAAATATCACGCCGGCACAGATTCATGGTATCAAGCTGTTGCTGACGTCAACGAGGCGAACAGTGACCATATGGCGACGAAGAGCGCAAGAGCAAGACAGATTTTCGTCAACATTCCGACCCACAAAGCCGGCATGACCTTGCTGTTCAGTTTGCCTACTTTGAAGCGGCACACGTAGCTGGGGTCCACGCGGTGAATGAAGATCCCGAAGCATATGTCCACGACACACTCCTGCGTTAATTAAAAAACAATATGCAGCTGCGTTAAATTTTTGTAGGGTGAAGTGCCGAGCTTAAGAGGAAAACCCGGCGACGCTACTCAATTTGCTTGTGTATTGCCCGGCTTCTGATTCGATTTGTTCATACCCGACGCTCCTGGCTTGGCTCCCGTGCCCGAGCCTTGCCCACCGCCTGTCGCGGTGTTTCCCGGCACTGAATTCGCATTGCTTCCGGACTGCCCAGGTGCACTCATTCCAACCCCGGACCCTCCAGCACCTCCGTTCCCGGCACCGCCACCACCCGTTCCGCTCCCAGCGCCCCCTCCGGCTCCCGCTCCGCCTCCGGAACCACCTGCTCCGGCTCCGCCGCCACCGCCCGCTTGAGCAAACGCACCGCTCGACAGCCCCAGGATAAGAACTGAAGCTGCGACCTTCTTCATGAACGAACTCATTGACGCCTCCGAATTTTTGTCCGCAGCAGTTGCCGCAGCAGCAAGATAAGCGCAAAGCCCGTGCCTTCCGCATCACCACAGTCAATGCGCGTTGCGCCGCTCAACTGTTGTCAACGCCTTGCTCGGCAGCCATAACCTCGACGTGAGTCAATTTGAACCACTATCGATTAGCGGCCGACGAGTGATCTTGCAGTGCTCGCGATCCACGGCGTCAGTCCTCTTCGCGCTGCGGTTCTGACCAAGTGCGCAGGTCCTAAAACCGCGGAAACAACTAACGCGGCGGCGATCAGTCCAGCATAGGGCGACTGCAAGAAAAGGGGGCCTTCCTGGATGGCAGGAGCCTGCACGCTGCGCCGCGAACTGGCGATCAGCGTGTTCACGTGGTTTGCAGCAATTAGTTCGGCGCGAGTCGCCGCCATGCGTGCAAGTATCGTCGTTTGAGAAGAATTGCTGTCAATCGAGCTCATTTCAATGCCTCCTTAATCGCTGCCACGTCGTCTTGTATTTCAGTTTGAAGTGTTTTGAAGGACTCGACAGGCTTCTGAGCACGCAAAACCAGAAACGCTACGATCGAGACGAGCAGCCAAAGCCCTGCGATGCCCCAAACAACGGCTAGAAAATACGAGGTTTGCCAAGCGGTAGCGATGACGGCAAAACAGAGAAACGACAGCGTGAAAAGGACGCCAACTGCAAGTGCCACCATCGCAATAAGTTCGCGCATCACTTTGGCTTTGGTCTGCGCCAACTCGACCAGGAAAAGCGCACCGTAATCGGCGACCCGAGCGCTACAAAATTGTCCAACGTTCCGCCAACGCGTGATTTTCGAATGGATTGACATCGATGTTTTCTGCCTTGAATTGCGTACCGAAGACCCGGTTTGATGAATCACCAGCGGTGCCGCGATGTGAGGCCGACCATCGCGGCCGCGTCGTCAGTAATTGTCGCTGCCGCGATACCGCGTTGGATATGGCTGCGTCGGTGTCGAATTTGCACTCGCCCACATTGCGCCGAGCAAAAAGCCCAGGCCGCCCACGATGGCGAGGGCGGTGAAGGGGCTTTCCGTCGTTTTGTCGCGCACGATGTCGGTCGTGTCCGCATAGAGCTGCTGTGCCTTACCGCTAAGTTCGCGCGCCTTGCCCGCGACCTGTGTGCCGGTGTCGCCCAGCACCCCGCCGGCTGCGTCCTGCACCTTACCGGCGATTTCTTGAACCGTTCCCTCTGCCTTGTTCGTATCCATTTTCTGCTCCATTTCTGGTTGATCGGCGAACGCACCAAAAACGGTGCGTTTGATAAAACTCCGGCGCCGCGCGCCATGCCAGCGCACGGGTGCCGTGATTACAACGGCTTGAGCGGGTCGACAGGCGCTGATCCGTCATTTGCCACAGCCGCTCCCGGCGTGGACTTCAAAGCACTCTTGTCACCGGGCACCCGCTCAACTTCCACTTCGTTGCCGCGCAGCGTTTCATTGATCGTTTCGGTGCGCTCTGACGATTCGCGTCCTACTACGACTTCTTCGATCACGTGCGCCGTCTTCGCCACGACCGCGTGCTCAGCCGTCTCACGGATTTCGATTGAGCCGCCTTGAAGATCAGCAGCGGTAGCGACTCTGTCCACTGGCCGCCGTTCGATTGTCGCGTGCTCCTCGCGCAGGTTGACGCTTTCTGTGACTGGGGTTTCTGTGACACGGGAATAAACGCGTACTCCGCCCGTTTGCACTTCCCGCTTACCTACATCAAGCGATTCGCGCACGACAGAAAACGCCTGACGATCCGCACTCACTTCGTCGTCTGTATAGGGTTGCGTGGTTGCGTCATAGCCGGCGTAGCCGGTACTTTTCCAATGCGCGACGCGCTCATCGATGTCGACGGCACCCGCTTCATGTAGGGTCGACCGAACCAGGACGACATGTGCTTCATCGACCACCGTCACCGTCAACAGCGCACCGCCCCGGCGAACAGCTTCCTTGTAGTGCCCAACTTCTTCTGGATGCTCGTCGCCGCCGAACATGTTGCCAAAAAAGTGTTCGATCTTGGCGATAACGCCCACACCTTCGCCATCGTTGGGGACCGTCCGATCGGATACGACCTGATGATCGGTAGCGCCAAGGGTCCCGGAACCCGAAGTGCCGGTCGTGTCACCAGCCAAGTTGCTCGCGTGAACTTCCATATCGCTACGGGCAATTCCCGATTGTTCGAGGCGGACAACCGCCTGATCTGCCTCATCGAATGAATTAAAAACACCTACAAGAACTTGTGACATGTTTTGCTCCAAAAAGAGTATTGAGACTAGGCGTGAATCGCCGATAGATGGGTTGATGCGTCAGCGGGTAAGTAATCTAAAGCGATTTCCGGCGTTGGGAGCCGAAGGAATCGGCGGGAGTTTCCGCGATCCATTCTCCGTCGGGACCTATCCGACGTTCGATAACCACATGCTGGCGCTGCACCTCCGCTTGATGCACGCTTTCCTGCGATGTGACGGTGCTCTTAACGTGTATCTCTTCTTTCAACATCAGCCTAAGTTCCGTCACCGGGACGTACTCAAAGACGGGAACGATCAGCGTATCGCCTTTCTTGACGAGGTTCAAACGTCGCATCGACAAACCGATACACCGGAACGCGGTCAACGTGAATCGACGTGCTTTGCAAAACCACTGGAACTTCCTTCAGCTCTTTATGCGTCACCGTTCGAACGCGAACCGAACCCGCCTCGCGTTCTTCGATTCGCACCGCCAAACGTTCCTCTGTAGCGCTTAACCGTCCAACCACTGCCTTGGTCACCGCGGGAGGCAAAACAGACGCGTATTCATCGTCGCGCATGTTCGTAGATGCGTTCGTATCATCCATAAAGCACCTCTGGGTGAAGCTTTGTGAGCACGAGGCTTACCGCGCTTGACGATTTGAGGGCTCCACACGACGCGTGCCAGTGCGCAAGGCGACATCGTCCGTAGCCGATCCGCCGGCGTCTTCAAACGGTGGTTGATGACGGAACCCAGCACCACCCGATGCGATCGCTATGATTGCGCCAACAACGAGCGCGGCGAACGAAAACCACGATGCGCGCGCCACACCGCGTGCGGCTGTATCCGCTGCTTGACGTGCATCCGCTTCGGCTTGCGGGCTTGATGCCTCGGCGGTGGCAGAGGCAATAGCGCTTTGGGCCTGTTGTTTGAGCGCACCCACGTCGACCCCGCTTGCAGCCCTCGGGCAGCGGCTGCGCCGACGGTTGCCGTCGTAGACGCGGCGCTACCTGCCGCGCTGACTGCGCTGCCGACTAACGAAGTAGCGCCGTATGCGAGAGCAATATCATCACGGCCCATGCCAACAAACCATGTAACCAACCCAGTACCGGGGCGCAGCGCCCTGCGAAATAAGGACCGACGAACACCGCGATCACCGTCATGATGATCATGTAGGCGCCGGACGCGAAGCCAAAACCATGCAACGGATTAGGTTGCGCCAAGGGTGATAGGATCGACGTGCCGATCGCAGCGCCCAAAACAGTCAGGATCAAATAGACGATTAATGACAAGATCACGCCGGCGATGACAGCGCCCCATGAAACGCGGGGGAGTCCATCTTGTGTGGTGAGTAAGCGCATGAATGTGTCTCTTAAATTATTGATGTGGCGGAACACCGGGTACCGACCTCGAGCAAGTCGCTGGAGTAATTGCAACGTACGTACCCGCCCGGCGTTTGTTCCCATGTTTAACGAAAATAAATACAGATAGATTTCATATGCCGAGAAAGCGGGCGAAGGGCTCCGATGCCCTCCCGCGCTGGAGGTGCAAAGAACTCCCCCCGGACTTGGCCACCACCACCACCCGAGAACGCCGCGCTGACATGACAACCGATACACGGCCCGACAACGGCACCATCAAGAATATTTCTGAAGCGATCCATGAAAATCTGGAGAAGGTGTCGCAGTTTGCTCAACGCGAAGACGCGAAGCGCACCGTTCTACAAAGAGCGATCGAGCGAGTCAGCGTGTTTTTCGGTGAGCCACGCTTTTTACTTACTTTTTTGTGCGCAAGCTTGGCTTGGATCATCAGCGATGTCTTTCTGCATCATATGGGCTATCGCTACTTCGACGAACCGCCGTTTTCTTTGTTGCAGGGCATTGTCACTTTCATCGGCGTCCTGATCACGATGGCGGTGCTCATTCGGCAAAATCGCTTGGCGCGTGTCGAAGAGGATCGCGCGCATCTCGAACTTCAAATCAATCTGCTGGCCGAACAGAAAACCACCAAGATCATCATGCTGCTTGAGGAGCTTCGACGCGATCTTCCTAACGTGCGTGATCGGCACGACCAACACGCTGAAACCCTGCAGGCGGCGACCAATCCGGATGCCGTTCTCGAAGCGATTGAGCAACGAAAGGAGCAACACGAATAAAGACGCGCTCACCGGTTGCAAACCGAGCGGCATATGAAAGATCCGCATCGTCGGCACCCGATGGTTGTTTCCGTCGATGCTAATCATGTCTGCGACGATCGCTGGGTGCCTCGTTTCGTCGCCAGGTCGTGTTGGCGGACCGCTTTGGCTGGTTGCGTTACCGAAGAACACATCCTCTTGTGCAGCCCATTTCGTATGCGATGCACCCGTCGAATGAGCCGCGAGGCCAAAGCGGCGATGCATCTTAAGCCTTAGGCGCACAGAGAAACAGCGAATCGCGCGGCCAGCGATATCGAATAAATAGTCGGCCGTATTCGCCCCACTGCGCGGCATTGGTTAGGATCGTCGTGCTAACACGTGAGTTCGCGAAGGAGCGTCTTTAATCGACTGTCGGTAGATGTGTTCCAGCACCACGCCTGGAGCAAAACCTGTCGAATTACTGCGACTCCCGGACGTTCGCGTACGAGCAGATCGACGGGTCGATTTCTACGAGCACCCACTGATCCATCGCACCGCGCTGATGGAGGTAAATCGACGCGTTAGCTTCAGACTGAAAACCCGGAAGGGGTGTGCGGCGCGCGGGCGAGCGACGGTACCAAGCTTTGAGTTATGCGGAGTGTTCCATAAGGTCAAGAACTTACGGAAGAGATTAGAAATCAAGTAAAACCAATTTTTCGAAAAACCAGCCCGTGTCCTGTGCTGGCTGGCGCGCTCTGCCTATCCGCGTGCGTCGTCAAGCCCGCTCAGCCGCCTCGTCCTGAACCTGTCGTTGAAGTTGTGCCCGCGGCCCCTGTCCCCCGGCTATCGCGGGATCGAAGGACATTACCGCTGGGAAGGCGATCACAGGCTCTGGATGCGAGGCCATTGGACACCGCTTTGAGCGATTCGCGAGCTGTAAGGCTACAGTGCGAGTTTGTTCGCGACGAAGGTGGCCTGTAACGAAGATCGTCTTCCACCAGCCCAACGGAACGTTCTTGGCTCAGCGGGAGATCCGCGCGGGATAGCCGAATCTGACACAACTTGAATGACCGCCTAGCGGATAATCGAATGATTGAAACGGCTTCCCCCCGTCGGGCTTTGCAAGCTGTAAGCCACGTATGCTCACTGCATCAGACAGCGAGCGGCCAAAAAGGGACCTTCAACATCCTGAGCGAGATCGCCACTTGGCCCATCCCAAGCGACAGCGAGGGCCTAGGATTCTAGTTCGGATTCACTCGTGGCTTTCTGCGACGAGCGTTTCGAGTTCGTCCAAGTCAAACGGCTTCGCCAAGATTTTCACCCCCGCATGCTGAGCACGGTCAATCTCGTCAGCATATCCTGTCATGAGCGCTATTTTCCGCGCTGGCCAAGTACTGCGTACATGCTCGGCAAGGTCGATGCCGTTCATCATTCCAGGCATCTGAATGTCCGATAAGATGAGGTCAAACGTCATCCCCCCGTTCAAAATCGCAACTGCGTCGTCTGCGGTCACTTCGTGCCTAACCGTGCATCCAAGCATTTCGAGAACCGCCAATACACCAGCCGCCACTTCGGCATTGTCTTCTACCAAGAGTACGGATGTGTCGCGCATAACCTTCTCGGTATCGGGCATATGAACGAGTGGTTGGGCCGATGATTTCGCGTGATGGCGCGGCAGGTACAATCTAACGGTAGTTCCTTTTCCGACGAGGCTCTCAATGCGTGCGGTACCACCCGCTTGTTCAGCAGCAGCAAGAACTTGCGCTAACCCAAGTCCGGTGCCCGCCGTTTGCGCCTTAGTCGTAAAAAGCGGCTCAAACGCACGGCGAAGCACATCAGCGTTCATTCCGACGCCGTTATCGGAACAGAATATCGAAACGTAATCTCCGTCCAGCGGCAGACTGTTATTAGCGGAGAGCTGCGAATTCTGGCATCGAACAATAAAGCGTCCGCCGTGGGGCATGGCATCTTTTGCGTTCACCGCGATGTTGACGATGGCCGACTCCAATTCGGTCTTATCGACGCAGACGTTCCAAATGTCGCGTGGAATGGAGAGGGTCAAATGAACCCGTCCGCCCAGCGCGGCAGCGATGAGGTTTTTTGCAGCCGGAAACCACGTCGACAGGGTCACAGTTTCGAGCTTGAGCGGCTGCTTCCGAGTTACGCTCATGAGTCGCCGAGCAAGAGGTTCTGCGCCCAGCGCGGCTCTTTCCACCGCACGAACCTCTTTCTCGATGTGAGTAAACCGCTTGCTCGTGGCCAAGGCGACGTTCGTTGACACGACCATAAGCAGATTATTGAAGTCGTGGGCGATGCCTGCAACCAAATTTCCGAGTGCGCCCATCCGCTGTAGCTGGCGCGCTGACGCTTCGGCCTGTTCTCGCCTGATGGCCTCAGCCTGCCAACTGTTCCAAGCTTTCTTCTCGGCTTCCAGTCGACGAAGTGAAAATCCCACAAGCAGCCAAATGCCTGCACAAGGCAGCGCGGTCAGGAGAAGGACGAAGATAAAATGCGCACGCCATTGGGATGTTATCGCTTGTGTTTCATAGCCACTGGCAACATAAAGTGGGTAGTCGCCAACGCGCCTGAATGCGACAACCCGCTCCAGGCCGTCGACGGACGACACTACCTGTAACTGACCGAATGGCGCATTGTGTTGCAGAGCCGTTGTTAGAGCCGAATCTGATGCCGTGCCTAGCGGCGTTGGCTTCGTATCGGGGTATTGGACCAAAACCCCGCCTTCTTGTCGATAAAGCGCGATGGTGACCGCTGCGTCGTCGTTCGCAAGTTCGTTGTAGAAGCTTTCAAAGTACTCTCTTTTTAGTGCGATTGAAACGATACCAAGAAACGTTCCGTCATAGCTCGAGCGTCCCATGTTGGTCGTAAACACGTCAGTTTTCGAAATTTTGCTGAGCACAGGCAACGAGAAGTAGGGCTCGGGCCTAATATTCCGCGCTGCGACGAAATCCTCCCTGTCCTCAATCGAAATAGAAGGTACGGGATAATGTTTGCTGCTCGCAAGAAGTGCCCCGTTCTTCCCAATAACTGAAATAGCGGCGACTTGGGCGAACGCACCCCCTATTGTTTCAAGCTGACGATGGATAACATCTTCGCTATCCTTAAGAGTCATGTCATCGCCTTCTCCCAACAGTTCCACTATCCGCGCTCCCATCTCGCGATTTAAGTCTACAACTTTCAAAGCCTGCTCGTCGGCAACACGGGAATTTCGGTCAACCAAATCGTTCGCGTCTGCGAAGCGACGGTGGTAATCGTAGTAGCCGTACGAAGTGACCAGGACTAATGGAACCACGGTCGATATCGCGAGCGCGGCATATAGAATTCGACGAGTAGCCAAGAAGCTACGTGAAGGCAGCATTGAGCCTTCTTCTCTTTGTGGAACTTGCAAGCCATCTCCGCAATTCAGTGGGTGAAATTGAAAGAGTTGCGTGTCCCAAGCTTATGTTTTTGATGTTCGAACCATTAGCATATATCTGTTCTCGGCCGAAACAATATAACAGGCGACCTTCGGTCCAACCGCGAATTTAATGACATTCTGCAAAGTAATTTAACACCCACGGGATCGAACCCAAAAGAAGTTCGGCGTGGGACGATTCAGCAAGGTGTTAGGGATTGGAAAGCAACGAAGGCATCTGGGCTTGCAAGGCGGCCGGAGCTGTCCGAATTCGTAACAGTCCTTGCGGTCATGTTGTGCAGTCTACCATTGGATAGTTTTCACTACGTGATGGCGAAGATGTTGGGGCATTGAAGACATGACTTCGTACCTTGGGCCCTGCGCCGCGACAATCATCCTGTCCGGTGTAACGGCAGTTATCTTGGCTGGTAGTGAGGAGTTGAAGGCGGCATAGCCGCCGGAGACGACGTTGTCTGAAACCCGCGTTACTGACCGAGCAACCGCCCGGCTTCGGTTGCATCGAGTACGGGCGTCTTGCTTTTTTAGTCAATTGTGTTAGCCGGAAGTGTACGCAAGGGCAAATAACCCGTAATCTCTAACGGACAAGTATGGGGGCCTTACAAATTAAGAGCGAGGACGGCGTACCCAAGACTTCCTGCCTCTTAGCTTCAAGTCCGCTGGACTACAACATAGCGTAACCTGCTGGTGCGCTCCATGCGTTCATAGCTAGTCATCACGTTCGCTGCACATACACGGCCTCGCCGTCTCGCAAACAGACCGCACCCGGAGGACTCAGCATGGTATTGGCCGAACTAATAGAACAGAAGGTCGACGACATTCTCGAAGACTGGTCCGAGTTCGCCCGTCGCCTAGGTGTTGCTCCGGAAAAGCTCTCTGATCAACAGCGCCGCAACTCCGCTCGTGAAATCTTGCTTCATATCGCTCATGATATGCGCACCGGTCAGAGTGCCGACGAGCAAATCGCAAAGTCGAAAGGCGAGGGGCTGGAGCACGCGCCCGAAATAGTTGATGTCGCAAAAACACACGCAGACGACCGTTTAGCCCATGGATTCACGCTCGAAGAATTGGTTTCGGAATATCGCGCGCTCAGGGCAACCGTGATTCGTCATTGGCAGGCACAACCGTATCGTGTCAATGAAGAAACGATCGATCAGATAGTTCGTTTCAACGAAGCTATTGATCAAGCGTTGACTGAGTCAATCGCGAAGTACTCGGCGTCGGCCAAATCGCCTGCGCGACCTTTTCAATGGCATTCTGGCACATGATCTGCGCTCCCCGCTCGGCGCAATACACAACTCGGCTCAATACCCGCTTCGAGATGAGGCGCTGGGCGCATCCTCAACGAAGGCCGCCGCTGCGGTGCTTCGTAGTGCCGATCGAATGAAGCACATGGTAGACGACTTGCTGGATTTTTCCCGTATCCGTTTAGGCGATATGCTGCCCATGACACCAACGACGGACGATCTACGGCGCATCAGTCACCAAGCGGTCGAAGAGGTCTGTGCGTCCTATCCATCTTTCCAAGTCGACGAACGATACGATGGCATCATGGTCGGCACGTGGGACGGGGCACGATTGGGCCAGTTGCTCACGAACCTGCTGGTGAATGCAGCACAGCACGGCACTGGGAGTGCTGTATTGACGGCACGTTGCGAGGAGCACGAAGTGGTAGTGTCCGTTTCGAACGGCGGCGAAATCCCCGCCGACAAAATCGACAAGATATTCGACCCACTTATTCGCTCGGCCAGCACGGCAAGGAAGGGCACCGCTGCTGGAGTCGGGCTTGGTTTGTATATCGCCAAAGCGATCGTGCAAACACATGGCGGCACACTCGAAGTCGAGTGCCGTGACGGATCGACAACGCTTGCCGTCAAGCTTCCTCGCCATTGTCTGTTGGGGTGATGCGGCAGTCGCCACCTTCCTGCAAATGCCATCCAGCCAGCGAAATAGACGGTAACGATTACGTCTTTGTTATTGCGTGCCGTGGAAGACAAATTGTGAAGATGCAGCCTACTCCCGGCACGTCCCGGACGCTCAACACCCCATCATTAAGCTCGACACTGCGTCGGGCAATTGACAGTCCCAGTCCTAGACCCGATCTGTCTTCACCATATTGCGTAAAAGGCATGAATAGTTTCACGGCTGCACCAGCTGGCAGACCACCTCCATGATCCGTGACGTCGATCAGGATCCGATCCGCGACGGCATAAGCATGAAGCGTCACGTCGGTATGTGGTTTGGTGAATTTGAAGGCATTTTGGAGAAGGTTGCTCACGGCAGAATACAGTAAGTCTCGATCGCCGCTAACCGCAAGGTTCGGAGCGACTGACGCTACCGAAAAACTGCACCCCCGGACCTGCGCGGCCAAGTTAGCAGCGACTCTCACTTCTTGAATAAATTCGTCGAGTGAGAAAAGCTTCCATTTTGCGCCCGCTTGCTCTGCGCTTTTTACCTCGGTCATCGAGTGGTCGATCAGACGTCCAAGGCCCTGTAGGCTCCGTTCCAGTACGGTGCCAGTTGCACCAAAGAGCGGAAGGCTTCCGGTTTTTGCCGCGGTAAATGCGAGCGTAGCCGTGTGAAGGAAATTCCGGAGTTCGTGGACGAACGACCCATGTCTTTCGGTCTCTCGGCCGCGTGTTGACCCGCAACAATGAAATCTCGTCGGTAGCTGAATTCTGTTACCGCATCCGCTATCGCATTATCGAGGCAGCGATTCAGTGTCCGAAATTCATCAATTGAAAATGGCGCATCCCGCTCCTGTGCCAAGTCGGTGATGGCCTGACAAAGATCTCCGTAGTCGTGCACAACCTGGTCAACCGTGAACCCAAGCTTCAGCAGCTCATGCCCATTTGAAGCCGCAGACCCGCCGATCGCTGAAAATGCTTGATTGCCATCAGCCGGGCCTGACACCAGTCGGCTTTCCAACGGGCTGTCGGTTTGCTCAATTTTCAGCTTCGTAATCAGCTGATCAAGGAACAAGGGGACACCGTTTTCTAACTGCTGCTCTGAGGCGTCACGAGCGGGTCGGCTTGCCACTTTCGCGCGACACCGCGCAATCAGATCATTACGATTATTTGACAGAAACGTATGCAGCACAGTGTCCCTCCTGAAATCGAGTTAAATAAAGCAAAATACAGGTGGCGGCTAAAAGAATATACCCCTTCATCTGTCCATCACGACCTTCGCAAAGATGCGGTTCGGGGAGGTTCGCCCCCGCCAACTGGACATAAGATCCCACTCAACAGCCGCTCTGAGCCGAGTCGGTACGCTGAAATAGCTGCCATGCAGGGTCGCCGCATTGACATTCATTGCTTCGCGCTATGATCATCTCCTGTTTGGGGGCGCGATGGACTTTCAATATTCACAGAGCGGCGGACACAATCTTACGTACGATGTGACGATCAGCGTTCGACCGGAGCGGCCTACCCTATTTGTATATGATGCGTGGGTGAAACGCGAAGGTGGTCTCCGAGGGGAAAGATCTTCTGGAAAGTGCTCCGCGCGACCGACCCGAATAAGGCCGCAGCCGAAGCTCGTAATCAGGCAACACGGCAAATAGACTCCTTTGATTGGAACGACGAGTAACCGGTGTGCATTTATCCGAAAATTCTGTTTTAACAACTTCGAAGTGCTAACGGGAGGCTAAATGGAGCCGTACAGCGGTTACGTGGTGTCGGCTCAGCCGCATGCAAACACAGATGGAACGTTCAGCGCTTATGGCGTTGTATCGCTCAGGCACAAAATTGTGACGTCGTCGGGAAGATTTGAGGTGTATACGACTGAGTCAGAGGCGGTCGAGGAAGCGCTCGCTTGGGCCAAGAAATGGATTGACGAGCACGGCTAAATACAGCACACAACCGTCGGCTGAACATAAATGTCCAGCGAGGTTTTGACGACTGACCTTTTTGGAGCGACATCTAAGTCTCTTGCAGGACGCGGCTGCGGATCGCCGCCATGAGAGGCATCAGTCGCCTGGGTGTCTCGCCTTGAGCCTGAATGACCGCTCGCGAGTTCTGAATATCAGTCAGTCTCAATGCTAAGGAAATTTGTATGTTGCCGAGCGGCGGATCTGCGCCTGCGCCATTATCAGCTATTCACCCGACTTTCAGCATCGTTGTTCGATCAACGATGAACCCGATGGCTTTGCCGAGGTAATAGGCCGTCCAAGACCTGTGCAATTTCGGTTGAGTTGCCCACGAAGGTGATCGGGCCATCAAAAGCAATCGCATTTTGCTGCATGCCTACGGGTTTGTTTTGAGGATCCAAGACCATCGTCAAGCCACCCGCCCGGTGTATCGCTGCAAGCCCGCGAGAGCCGTCGTCCAGCGATCCTGATAACACGATGCCCACTGTTCGCTTGCCGATGTTTTCGGCAATAGAATGAAACAGCGCATCTACCGTTCGGTTTCTTAACCTGTCGTTCGATCCATCGATCAGAAACGCGGACCTGTCGTCGAGCAGCGTCAAAGGCCGGTCAGGCATTCCGATGTAACAGACGTTAGGTACGAGAACCTGACCGTCGCGAGCAATCTCTACGTGTAAGTCTGGACAGCGATGAGCCAGAACCGCTCTCAGATCGCTGTGGTCGTCGCTTGACCGGTGAAGTACGACCATTAAAACAGCGTGCACGCCTTTCGGCCATGCGTTGAGCAACTCAATGATGTCGGAGAGACCTTCGCTGCCTGAAGCGCCGAGAGCGACGCAGTAAGGATCGTTGTCAGCATTCATTTGCGCTCCCGAGATCGGACAGCATTTGGGGTATTCTGACATATGGGATTGGGCGAACAATGCGGCTACGGAGCGACCATGATAGATCCGCGTCGTCTAAACGGAGATGATGATCTCTTCGTGCTTGTCCAGACCTTGCTCAATCGGGTAGAACGCGGCTCGATCATTGACATTCACGAGCTAGACCGAGAAATCAGAATCGTTATCGGATCGGCTGGCCTACTTTGCGGCACGGATCTGGTCTCCGCCAGTTCGGTCGATGTTGCAAGTTCTCTCCTTGTACTGGGTAACCGCGCAGGTGCATTGCGCAAGGTGAAGAACTTGTTGATTTTACGAGGGCGGTGAAATACAAAGTCTCTTGCTGAGTTCATTATCTGATTCGTTAACGGCGTTTTTAAGACGTGCCCTCCGTAGCGCCGCAACCCTTCAACGCCTATATTCCTGGTCCCGTGGGCAGTGCAGGAGTGCCTAGAAAGACCTTCTTTGAACCACAACGCGACTTTTCGCGCCGGTGCAACGGACGCGCAATGTCCGAATGGTCATCCCTAAGTACGTCGTCTCCATATCTGCCTCTCGTTTTTGTATTGGAGCGGCATGGAATCGAAACGAAATGCAAACGCAGTCGTCTAACGTCCATTCGGAAGCAAACTATGTCTTAGACCGGTCGTGGAAAACATGAATATTTGGAAGCTGAAGACGGCACTGACGTTGGCAGTGCTCGGGTGTCTGGCCGCTTGCAGTGCAACATCAACAACTCCAGAGGTTGCCGGGTATGGCGACGCGCCTGCCTTGCCTGAACCGACAAAGTCGCTCCTCACGACCGTCAACATTGCGCCCGCACGCGGCTTCGGCGCGGACGATCGTCCCGACGCAGTCGACGGTTTCGCGGTAAACGCATTCGCCCGTGATCTGGATCATCCTCGCTGGATATACGTGCTTCCAAACGGAGACGTTCTGGTCGCCGAAGCTGACGCGCCGGCTGTACATGACGAAACGGGTGGTCCGATCAAGCGCCTCGTGTCGTGGGTGAGGAAGCAGGTCATGAAGCGCGCAGGCGCAGGTGTGCCAAGTCCGAACAAGATTATTTTGCTGCGCGCAGTGAGCGGGGGCACCGCCGCCCAAACCCGGACAGTTCTGATCGAGGGGCTCAATTCGCCCTTCGGCATGGCTTTGATCGGGAACGACCTGTACGTAGCGGATACCGACGCACTGCTTCGCTTCCCCTATGTGCCTGGCGAAACGGTGATCACATCACCCGGCATGAAAGTCGCAGACCTGCCCGCTGGACCGATCGACCATCATTGGACGAAAAACATCATTGCCAGTGCGGACGGGACTCACCTCTTTATCGCCGTCGGATCAAACAGCAATGCAGCGGAAAACGGGATCGATGTCGAGGCGGATCGTGCTCGAATCCTCGACTTTGATGTCAAAGCAGGTAAAGCGCGTGTCTTTGCAACCGGCCTGCGCAATGCGAATGGTTTGTCATGGCAACCGCAAACAGGTGAGCTATGGGCCGCTGTTAACGAACGTGACGATCTCGGCAATGACCTGGTGCCGGACTACATGACGGCAATACACGAGGGGGCATTCTACGGATGGCCTTACAGTTACTATGGATCGCACGTCGATGCCCGTGTGAAGCCCCAACGTCCAGATTTGGTTGCGAAGGCGATCGTGCCCGACTATGCGCTCGGAAACCATACGGCGTCGCTTGGTTTGACTTTCTATGATGCGACGCTTTTCCCTCCGCACTATCGCGACGGCGCGTTTGTTGGCCAGCATGGGTCGTGGAACCGCAAGCCGCGCACCGGTTATAAGGTCGTCTTTGTGCCGTTCACCAACGGCAAACCCTCCGGCCCTCCTGAAGATTTTCTGACTGGCTTCTTGGATTCCAAGGGCGACGCCAAGGGGCGCCCAGTTGGCGTGGCTGTCGATGTTGACGGCGCTTTGCTCGTTGCTGACGATGTCGGGAATGCGATATGGCGTATCGTGCCGACAAAGGAGAACGCACCCTGATCTCTGGTCTGACGTTGTGACGTGCAGCCGGTCGCACACTCCGACTGGTAGGAAGCTATTTCGAGAACAAATTCCCCAATTTACGCCCAATGCCTTCTACGGCTTGAGTTGCCCCTTTTGCGATCCCGCCGGCACCTGAGGCGATCGCGCTAGGAAACCCTTTCAAAATCTCTTCGCCGAGACTCTGAGACAGTGAAAACCGGGGATCTTGAAGGTTGCCGTCCAGTTCAAATTTGAGTTTGATGATCCCAGTAGAATCTTTGAGTGCCGCGACGGCTGACTTCGCCGGCACAGACGCAATGGTGTCGCCCGCTTTTTCGGTTTGCGCCAGTTGCAGGTTTTTAAGAACTAGTCCACTGCGTCATTGACTTGGCACCCCGTCTATGTTCGAATTTAGGGCATGGGAAAAATGAATCTGACTGATACCGAACGTGCGCAATTACTTTCAGCGGCACGCAGCCGAACGGTGCGCGCGGCGGACGTGCGACATGCAAAACTGATCTTGATGCTCGAGGACGGTGAATCGCGCGACGGGATCATGAGCGCACTGGGCTGCGACTCACGTTTCATCGCACGTTGGTCGGGGCGCTTCCTCAACGAGCGACTGGCCGGCATGTAAACCAATCAAATGGAAATATGACGATCCTTCCCGTCGAATTCGCCCGGTGCCAAGTCAATGATGCAGTGGACTAGGGAGCCAGGGGCATGGATACGTCCGTTCTGAACGCTCCCATCCAATGCGAGATCGATCGTGCCGCTGCGCGCCTTTGCTGTGCTGCCGCCTTCCTTGATCAGATACGGGTCGAACAAGACGATATCGACGTTGTGCAGGTGTGTTTGTAATTTCGAGTCGCTGTTCGCAAAAGTTATCAAGCCCTTGCTCGACAATGTGCCTTCGTGCGCTGGGCCGCGCAAAGACCCGGTCAGTTCGATGGTCGTCGGCTCTGAAAGATCGGGAAGGCGCAAATGATGCGCTTCACCGCCCGCGTTTGTAATGACAATGCGATAGGGTGGTTTCCGAATTACCTCATCGACGAGTTCAACGGTGCCGTTGCGCAGCACGATGTGGTCGACCATCTTGTCCGCGTTCGCGCGCCTGGCCGCTGCCAGCGACTGCCCATCTGCTTCTCGCTCTTCGAGTGTGAAGCGCGGCAACACACGAATGCCACCGTTGCGGCCCCGGACAACTGACAGATAGTACCGGTCGACGAATACATATTCCGCGTGCACGCGAGGCGAAAAAAGCGTTCGCCAATCAAGTTTAAGTACGACGTTTTCGGCCCGGAACAAATCCTTGGTGGGCCACGCGCGTGGCCCACGTAACGCAATGCGCGTAAGAGTCACCGTGAAAAACCGCACCTCGATGTGCTCGGCGGAACCGTTCGGGCCGAGTAACTCGGCCACTTGGAGTTTGAGTTCGTGCACCACGAGCACCCAGCCGCCGACGCCCGCAAGCGCGATAACGGCTAGCAGAATACAAACACGGTGGGGCCATTGAACCGGTTTGAAGGTAGCCATGTGTTCTCCTTGACGCCTTCGGTGGCAGGCAGCCGTTCCACTTTACCGGATGGCTCCGAAGTGAATGGCTTGACGTAGGTGTTTCATAGTCGTCGACGACCTGATCGAAGGTGTCGGTCAAGTTAAGCGGGTGGGGGCTGTGCAGCGCGGCAAGGTCTCCGAACTTAGATCACGAAGCGGTAACGTTGATTGGCCCGCGATTTATGCGATTGTCCATCGATCGCTGATTTGTTCGGCTTTCAACTTTGCGTGTTATCGGACGCCATTCTCCAACTGCTCGGTCGTTGTGCCGTCTGCGTCGTGTGGCCATCTTGAGGCACCGTCCAAATGAGGCGCGGAATGGGTACGAGGACCGGATCGACCCCTAGCAAACTGAATAAGAAGGGTGCGACTACTCGCGGGGGTGCGCCTCTTTAGTCGCGAGGTCGGGACTCGAAGAACACTGTTCCCGGTTTGCCAACTGGCAGCGAGTAAGGTTGTTGAATCCCGAACGTCAGGTCGACCCTGAGCGTTTCAATCGCACGGCGAATCCATGCCTTTACAGTAGCAAGAGGCGCGTGCATTTCCTGCGCCACTTCTCTGTGACTTAGATCGTAGAAGTAAGCGAGTTCTAGCGCGCGCCGCTGGTTGGCTCCTAGGCTGTTCATGCAGACTGCCAAATGGGAAGTCCTTTGACCAGAAACCGCTAAATCATAGGGGTCAGCCATATCTGCTGCTAATACGTCTTCCAGGATGTCGTTCCACTCGATCTCTGGGCCCGCGAAGGATTGTCGGCGCCTCATATAATCAAGCGTGCGATTGCGAACGATGACCCGCATCCAAACCAAAGGTGGAGACCTACTATTGTTATATTCGGAAGCAAATCTCCAGATGTTGACGAACGCTTCCTGCAACGCCTCCTCTGCAAATTCGCTTCTTCTTGCAATACGTAGCGCTACGGTCAGCAAGCTCCGGGACGTCAGTTCATAAAGCGACCGAAGCGCCTCGTCGTCGCGAAGTGCAATCCTTTCTACGAGTAACACGAGTACCGCGGCGGCCGCGTCGTCAGCGATCTTGTTTGGCATTGGCTGTCCCCGAGAGGGGCGATAGCGATGTTTTAGCGCAAACACCCCGATTGATCCCCAAATACTCGGAGCGCAATACGTGTTCCCGCTCCTGTGCGGTTCGATATCCAGCCGTTACGCCGGGCATTCAGGATAAATTCGGCGACTTTCTCGTTCGCGTGGCGGCTCTAGGCAAACTGAAGCCTGTGGAGGCCGTAGTACACACCAAAGAAACAGACCATCAAACTCAAATAAATTCCCACTGTGGCACTCACATCCATAGGCAACGACGCGCCGCGAGCTGGGCGCAATCTCTGCTGCAACGGTGACACGCCGTGCAGCCCCGCCACGGCGAGAATGGCAATGATCGAAAGATCGCCGACCGCGTCGAGATGTCCGAATTCCGGGATAGCAATGGCGAAGATCGCCAATAAGATGCCTGCACCTGCGCGAAGTAGCCCGCAGCCAGTCGAGAGAAAGAATGCCGGCGTAAATTCAACAAATCCGGCGATCACTGTGACTACGGGCGCAGCGACGCCCACGGTGATACTAGGATGAGCGGTGAGGACCGAGATGGTCCATTGAGGGTAGACGAATTTTTCAATTGCAGTCCACATCAGGCTGATCGACAGGGATCCGCACAAGATGGGAACTCGCCAGCGAGTCGCGCCGGAAAGCTCAAAACTTGTCAGCGCGAGGTAACCCGCAATGCCGATGAAAAAAACATAGTCGACTAAATGGAAGAAGCCATAGTCCGCGATGCCCGCCCCATAGACGATGATGATGCCAAGCGCTGCCAGCACGCAGGTACGGCGCCACACCAAGGCTGCGGCAATCGAAAACTGGACCATGCTTATCCATGGCGCCCCGGAAACCAATTCGGGGGTCAAGATCGCTTCCCCACCTTGCGACCACGGCACAACAGCCCCTTTGTCCCACAAGCAGAGAAAGAACGCGCCCACTGCCACACGCATGAGTTTCTCTTCAAGCGACCTCGTCACGTGATACGTGCATGCGAGAGCGGGCCAGCGACGATCAAACCAGCTATCGATCCAAGTGCCCACGAAGAGCAAACCCGAAAATATTCCGAGATAGAGCGCGAACGCGGGTGTTAGCACCACACCAGGCGCGACGGGCGAGATAGATGCATCAGCGCTCGAACAAAACCATTTAACATGAGCGAACGCCACACTTGGCAGGATTGATACGAAGATCAGTAGGGCACAAATCCCTATGCGCAGCTTTCCATTGCTCACCCATCCTCCGTTGACGGAACACGTTCCGGCTCACCCTGCTCGTAGCGGAGGTAAGTAATTTTGTTTTACTAACGACGGTAGATATCGGAAAAATCATGGAAAGTGAGCCCTGCTTCGACCCGCGTTTTGTCTAGCAGTCTCTTGCGCCCTAAGTCTGAAGCGCGAGTCTGGGAAAATTTTTGTTCCGTATAACCCAAGGCTCGAAGCCGCTGCGCAATGAAAGGAGGAACCGAAGTTCTTACGCAGATTGCAACTGTGAAGAGCCAATCAAGCTCGAACTTGGTCAAATCATCGCGCATATACACTCCCACGCCGACAAGGCTGTGCGATGCCGACGTAACCTTCGCGTCAGAAGCGAGCGGCCAATTAGAGATGCGCAAGTCGAGGATGCATTTAGCTAGCAAAGGACTTACGCAAGTGGGGGCTGCGCGGATGCACTGTTGCGGGCCCGCCGAAACAATATTTTTCGGCCATCCATGCAATGCAATGTCGGCGAGGTCTTTTGCACTCAATCCGATTGCTCGTATAGGTTTTGAACTTTTGATTCGTGGAGTATCAGCATCCGCTTCTGCCGCAGCCATTCAATCTGGACGGTAACTGAGCCCGAGACGAAGTGTTGACGCGCGAGATGGTTGCGTAGCTTACGAAAAATGCACCGTCTTGTTCGGCATTGCAGTCGATGTTTAACCCTCAGTACATGAATTGCACAAAGACCTCTGACCTGAAACCACATGAGCAAGTCGAAGCATCAAAAAATTTGGCCAAGAACTTGATGAGCCGACAACTAACCCGATGACGCATTCGTCGTTGCGTTCTGTAGGGGCCGAAAAATGGAGACTGCTGAGGCAGGCGCGGTGATCTCGCAAGACAAAACACAGATTTTGATGGGACTCTTGGCACTACTGACCGGACTCAAGTCGATCAAGTAAGCGGCCATTTTCCTTACTTGTCGTCATCTGCTCTTCGATTGTTACCGCGTCGTGTCAATGCGGGTTGGTGAATCGGTGCTAGGGCGCGCATACACTCTGAACGCCACATAAAGCCCAACTTCTTCTGGACCTTGTTCAACCGCCGACGCGCCCAACTCCGTTCGTTGCCACCAGAACACCGAGACGCCGTGCCGCCCTGTTGTGCCCAACCGCATTCGCCAACCGCGCCGTTTCCTCACGGAACTTCTCCGTGTAGCGACGATCCGGAACTTGCTTTATTCAACTTCTCTGCTGGTCGTCGCTTCGAGGCAGGGTCAATCAGATGAAATCGCAGCTAACGAACCTAGCGCCATAGCCACTTCATGGACGTGAGGTGCGGACATCATCTCGGTGTGGCTCCCTTGCACGCGAATGATAGTCAAACCGCATGCCGCCACACGTCGCCAAACTGGCAAAGGGTCACCCCGGTCTTCGAACCGTTGCGCGCGCACGTAAATGATAGGTCCTCCGTTATACCGAAGGGGCCGGTACACGCTCATGGCTAGACGCATCGACTCGCGCACGCGCATGAGGACAGGCGGCACATCCAATCCTGCGACTGCTGGGTCCGTGCGACGCGCTGGGTGCCCTAGGCGAAGACGCACGCGATCGGCCGCAGCGGTCCATTTATCACGAAGATAGGCGATTTTTTGCGAGCTCGATAAGTCACGCAACGCGCCATATTGACGGCGTGCGTAACCTAACTGAAATTCAGCCCACGCAACCCACGGCAAGCGACGTTCGTGGACGTAGGTATCCAGCAGGCACAACAGTTCGATAAGCTCGCCGACGCGGTGAAGTTGCTGCGCGATCTCGATGGCGACGAGGCCACCCAACGAGTAACCCGCTAATGCATAGGGACCGGCTCGCTGCACACTACGCATCGCTTCTATGTACGTCGCCGCCATGTGTTCTATGCGTTGCTGCGGATTTTGCAGGCCGTCGAGCCCGAGCGCTTGCAGCCCGTAGACGGGGCGTGATGTATGTAGCGCCTGCGCAAGCGTCCAACAACCCATTACCGTCCCGGACGCACCGTGCACAATGAAAATCGGGTTACCCACTCCAGAGCGAAGCAGCACGAGGACCGGCGATAAGATTCCAGGCGAATCGGCTCTTAGCAGTGCGCCGAGCGCGGCAATAGTAGGTGCCGAGGAAAGCGTCGAAAGAGGCAGATCGTGGCCGGTCGTCTCTGCGAGGTCTGCCAGCATACTCACAGCCAACAGCGAATCGCCGCCGAGCTCAAAGAAATTGTCGTCGGTTGCGATCGGCGCAAAGCCGAAGACGCGCTCCCATACTGTTTGCAGATACGCTTCCACATTTTCAAGTGAGACACAACTGCTTGGCACGACAGGTTCTGTCTGATATTGATTTATAGCCTCTTTAATCGCCTGAAGGCAGTGCGGATTACGGAGCGCAGCTGCGTTCGTTACCGCCAAGCCG